>DAOSUR010000009.1 GCA_035378985.1 Anaerohalosphaeraceae bacterium | reverse complement strand
CGACAGCAGAAGGGCAATAATCGCTATCACCACCAGCAGCTCAATCAGGGTGAATCCATCCTGGAAAAGCAGTTTTTTGTTTTTCCGCAGCGAGAATAGTTTCATTTTTGTTCTCCTTAATTTTCTGCCGACTCGAGGATCAGTTCCGGCCGGGCGAAAAGAGCCCAGTCGTAGGCCTGTGTATCGTCTGATTCTGTAACGGCTAACGTGAGGAATTGGTCGCCCTCAGAAATCGGAATGTGAATTGGACAGCCGCCTTGTTCACTGCTTCTTGTCTGGTGAAAAGCCGGTTTTCCGTCAATGAGGACCCAGAATTCGACTTTTGAGAAGCCCGCATCGAAAACTTTTTTGACGTCCGGGAAGTCATCAAAAGAGCGGTTTTTTTCTTTTTCGAGGGATTGGCGGACTGTTTCAGAAACGCCTGCCGCAGCCCGGAAGGCCTTGATTTTCAGTCCGGGGATGGTCTGGCGGATTCGGGATAAGTCGAAAGTAATTCCGAGGTTGGAATGGATGGTGATAGCCGGATTGTCCGGGGTGCCGGCGATAAGACCGTCCAGATACAGGTCGTGTCGAGGCGAGGTGATGCCTTGATGAAAGGCGCCATTGAAGATGTAGCCCCAGTAGGTTCCGGAAGTCGATGGAAAGCAGTCGGCTGTTAATCCATTGACGGCGATAACGGTCGGGCTGGGGCCGGCTCCGGGGACAAAGACACTGTCAATGAGCGGGTTGTTCGGGACAGGTCGGCAGTCGGCGGAGCCGGTGTAAATATTGCCGTCTTTTAGGGAGGAGATGACTTGTCCGGAAGCGGCATCAATACCGGTAAAGAGTTTTCCGGTGCCTAAGCCGCTTCCGCCGCCTACTATGTCGGCCAAGGAAAGGGTTTCCCCTTTCCAGATGAGGTTTGTTTTTGAATCAAAGGCCCGCACGACCGCGGCAGGATTAAAGCGGATTTCGCTGACCAGGGAATCTTTCGAGTGTACTTTTCGGGCGGAACCGGCTAAAAGGAGCTGGGAGGTTTTCTGGTTTTCCTTCCGGCCGGCAATCAGATTGGTTTTGCCTTTGTACACGTGGACCTCTGCATCTCCATTCGGATGGCAGAGAACGGCGAATTCGGTACCCAGGTCAATAATTTTGGAATTGGGGGTATTGACGGAAAAGCCGAGTCCCTGAGCGGAAACACGGGCCAGAAGTTTGCCGTACTGCATCGATAATTGGGAATCGGTTGGGAATTGGAATTCCATAGGTCCTTCAAGGACCAGTTCAACGCCTTCGTCGGTTTTGAGCTTAATGATTCCCCGCATCAGCCGAATGGGTTTGGAGCCGGAGGAGATTCGCACGCCGGGTTCGAGGGGAAGATTGGCGGACCATTCAGCTCCGAGGGAATCATAAAGTGTGGCGACCTCCGGCAGGGAGGGGGGGACCAGGTGTACGAGTGCCAGAATAAAGAGCAAGGCGGCGGCGGATACAATGGCAGCGGCATAGGCCAGCCGGCCGGGTGTACGCGGACGAGCGGATGCGGCAGGCCTTAACGGCTGCGGCGTCGGTGGCTCAGGAAATGTACGTTCGACAGCCGGAGCATTTTTTTCCTCTTCGATCATCTGCCTCCAGAATTGTTCTGCGAGGATGCTGCTGCCGGTTTCCGAGTCTGCTTCCGAGATATCCGCACAGGCCCGAAAGCTCAGGGCGGCAATGTCCTGGAGGAAACGGCAGTAATACAGCCGGGCCTGGGAGTCGGAGGTCAGGAGACGATTGAGCTGCTCCAGCTGGCTGCTGCTTAGGTCGTTGTCCAGCAGGCGAAATAATTGTTCATTCAAAAGTGTCTGTTCCTGCGGGCTCATAGGTGTTCCCCCTGAAGGAGGGTGCGATGGATGCATTCATACAGAGAACTGTAGATGCGGGAAATTTTTTTGTAGAGCGCATCGGCGGAGTAGGGCAGGTTTTGAGAAAGTTTTTTGATGGAGATTCCCTCCTCAAACCGAAGGCGAATCAGCTGCTGATTGTCCGGGGAAAGCCGCTTCAGGCAGGTTCGCAGGGCAGCCAGCCGGCGATCCATATTTTGTGATTCGGATTCGGCCAGGTTGGACATTTCTTCATAAAAGGACTCACTGAGCATCGGGCGGGTGGAACGTTTCTGTTTTAGAAAATCCAGTGCCTTGTTGCGGGCGATGCCGATCGCCCAGGCGGCAAAACTCTGACGGGGGTCAAATTGCTCATACTGTTCCCAGAGGATGCTGGCGGTTTCCTGCAGGAGATCCTCGGCGTCATTGTGATTGTGAACCATCATCAGAAGGTAGGCGTATAATCGTTTCTGAGCCCCATTGTAGTAGCGGAAAAACTGAGCACTTTTTGGCTCTTGTATGTCCATATTTTTTGAAATGCTCCCTGCTGATTCTATCAGATTCCTGTTAAAAAGACCGTCAAAAATCCTTCAGTTTCCTTCACTGTTTCGTTTGAAAGAGGAAAACCTGACAGAAAATTTGGAAAAAGAATTGTTTTTTTGAACATGGGGGTAATCGGAGGAAAGGAGGTTAATTTTGCTTGAAGGTTAAGGAGGGTCTAATCATAATCAAATCCGGCCTTGCGCTCGTAGCTCAGCAGGATAGAGCATCGGTTTCCTAAACCGAAGGTCGGAGGTTCGAGTCCCCCCGGGCGCAGTTTCAGCGGGGAGCTCATCGGAGCTGACTATTCGGATAAGAGGATAAAACAGAGGCATAAAGCCAAGATATTATGTTCTCCCTAAATATTCTAAGGATTGCAATAATAGATAAAACGTTTTTAAAAAAAGACTTATGTTCTTTTTCGGCTTAAGCAGTGCGGGCTTGTCGGGGGCGGGAATTGAACTTCTTGAAACAATAGAAAGGAAATTAATCGACGATGAGAAAAGAAGGGCCTGTTATCGGGCTGCTTGGGGGTATTGGTGCAGGCAAGAGCACAGCGGCACGATTGTTTAAGCGGCTCGGATGCGGTCTGATTGATGCGGATTCTATTGCCCATCAAGTTTTGGAGGAACCGGCGGTTATTGAGAAACTTTCCCGACGGTTTGGCCCTGCCGTAGTGGGGGAGGATGGGCGGATTCACCGGAAAAAACTGGCATCCGCTGTCTTTGATTCGAAGGAAAAGGTTCAGGAACTCAATCGGATTGTTCATCCGGCCGTTCTGGCCCGCTGTGAAGCTTTGCTGGAAGCATATCGGCGTCAAGGAGTGCCGGTTGTCATTGATATGCCGCTGCTGGCGGAAGTGGGGTGGGACCGGCGGTGCGATGTGCTGGTTTTTGTGGATTGTCCCGAAGAGCTTCGGAGTCTGCGGAACCGTCAGAAAAGGCATTTGGATACAGATGAGCAAAAAAAAAGAGAAAATTTCCAGATTTCTCTGGACAAAAAGAAACAAATGGCTCAATATATACTCACGAACAATTCAGAAGAATCCGAATTGGCAAAACAAGTCGAGAAAGTCTTCTCAGCTATACAGGAAAGCCGCCGGTTATCTGTCAATTAACTGGGCGTACGAATTCCGGAGGGGTTTCAATCAAAACGTTTCGTTACCAAAACGAGAAAAACCTGATTATTGAAAGGTGCCAGGAGCAAACGGAACATTCGGTATATTCAACATCTGAACCATAGGAGAAAATGAGTTTTTAACTGCCTGCACCCGCGAACAAGAAGGAGATGACCCCCTCAAGGGTGCATCCTAAATTGAGGAACCAATCCTGCAATCAAAATGAAAGACCGTATATAAATCGAACTTTAATTGTCTTACTGATAAGGAGAACGAATGGCAAAGACAACCACGAAACAAACAGAGAAGAAAAGAGGCCGCAGGAAAAAAACGGAATCCGAGGTTTCCGGCGAGACGGAATCTGTTGTCCAGCAGGAAACAGCTGAAAGTTCATCAGAAACACCGTCGGAAGCCGTTTCGGAAACTGCGGTTTCTGCAGCGCCGGAAGCGCCTCAAGAGCAACCCCAGACTCCGGAGAGTGCGTCGGCTCAGGAGGCGGGCACTGTCCCTGCTCAGCCGGCGAAGGAAGAGTCCATCCACGAAAAGTATGAGCGCATCAAAAAGGGCAATCTGCATATTACCGACCTGCAGAATCTGGATGCCAGTGAGCTCCATCGGATTGCGAAAGAGGAAGGCATTACCGATTATATGGGGCTGACCAAGCAGGAGCTGATTTTCAAGATTCTCAAGCAGCGGATTCAGCAGAACGGACTGATGTACGGGGAAGGCGTTCTGGAGATTCTGCCGGACGGGTTTGGGTTCCTGCGCAGTCCAAAATACAACTATCTGGCCTCACCGGATGACGTGTATGTCTCTCCGTCTCAGATTCGCCGGTTCGGGCTGCGGAGCGGCAATATTGTTTCGGGGCAGATTCGCCCGCCGAAGGAAAGCGAGAAGTATTTTGCCCTGCTTCGTGTGGAGGCGATTAACTACCAGGCGCCGGACAAACTGGCGGAGAAGGTGGTGTTCCGGGATTTGACTCCGCTGCACGCGGAAGAGCGTCTGGTCCTGGAGACAACGCCGGACGAGATGAGTACGCGGATTATGGATTTGATTACGCCGATCGGCAAGGGCCAGCGCGGTCTTCTGGTGGCTCCGCCGCGGACCGGGAAAACGGTGCTGCTGCAGAAGATTGCCAATGCCATCAGCACGAATCACCCGAAGGTGCGGATGATTGTGCTGCTGATCGATGAGCGTCCGGAAGAAGTGACGGACATGCAGCGCAAAGTGGCCAAGGACGTGGAGGTCATCAGCTCGACGTTTGATGAACCGGCTTCCCGGCACTGCCAGGTGGCGGAAATGGTCATTGAAAAAGCCAAGCGGATGGTTGAATACGGCGAAGACGTGGTGATTCTGCTGGACTCGATTACCCGTCTGGCGCGGGCCTACAATACGGAGATGCCGCACTCGGGCAAGATTCTGACCGGCGGTGTGGATGCCAACGCGATGCAGATGCCCAAGCGGTTCTTCGGCGCAGCCCGAAACATCGAAAACGGCGGCTCGCTGACGATTATCGCCACCGCTCTGATTGATACGGGCTCGAAAATGGACGAAGTGATCTTCGAGGAGTTCAAGGCGACGGGCAATATGGAACTGCATCTGGACCGCAAACTGGTGGAGCGGCGAACCTTCCCGGCGATTGATATCAGCAAAAGCGGCACCCGCCGGGAAGAGCTTCTGCTGGACCCGCGCGAACTCGAACTGGTCTATCGGCTCCGCAAGGTGCTCAGTGAGATGAATATGGTGGAAGCGATTGAACTGCTCAAGACGCGTCTGGCCAAATACAAGACCAATGCGGAATTTTTGATGAGTCTGAAGCTGGATTAGCAGCGGCCAAAAGCGGCTTTACAGCAGGTTTGGGTGTGATACAATAGGCGTCCCGGGCTGAGAGAAGAATCAGGCCGGAACGTTTTTTATCTGAGAATTGAATAGATACTGCGGAGCCGAAAAAAAGGAGCACCATGAGCGAGGAAATGGCCAAGGTTTATGAGCCGCGGACGGTAGAGCAGGAGGTTCAGCAGCTTTGGGAGCGGGGACGATGGTGGCACGCGCAGGCCCCGGCGGACAGTCCGAAGGGGACGTTTGCCATTGTGATTCCTCCGCCGAATGTGACAGCGGCGCTGCATCTGGGCCATGCGCTGAACAATACGCTTCAGGATATTCTCATTCGCCGGCGGCGGATGCAGGGCTATACGACGCTGTGGATGCCTGGGACGGACCATGCGGGAATTGCCACACAGACGGTTGTGGAAAAGCGGCTTCTGGCCGAACAGGGCAAGCGGCGAAAGGATTTTTCGCGGGAGGAGTTTGTGGCCCATGTGCAGGCCTGGAAGGATGAGTATGAGGCCTGCATTCTCGGACAGCTCAAGCAGATGGGCTGTTCGTGTGACTGGGAGCGGACGCGCTTCACAATGGACGACATTTGCGCCCGGGCGGTGCGTCAGACGTTTTTCCTGCTGTTTCAGGACGGGCTGATTTATCGAGGCAAACGGCTGGTGAACTGGGACCCGGCGACTCAGACGGTTTTGGCCGATGATGAGGTGGAGTACGAAACGGTCAAGGGGCACTTCTGGTATTTGAAGTATCCGCTGGCCGAGCCGGTGGTTATGGGGGGGCAGACGATTCGGACTCTTACAGTGGCGACGACCCGTCCGGAAACGATGCTGGGGGATACGGCGGTGGCGATGAATCCGGCGGACCCCCGGGCGGCGGTGCTGGTGGGAAAACGCGTGCGGCTGCCGATTGTCGGGCGGGTGATTCCGATTGTGGCCGATGAGCATGTGGTCTTGCCGAATCCGAACAGTGACGATGAAAAGGCCCGCTACTCGACGGGTTTTCTGAAGGTTACGCCGGCTCACGACCCGGACGACTGGGAAATCGGCCGCCGGCACAATCTGCCTGTGATTAATGTGATGGCCCCCGACGGGACCATCAGTGAGAAGTACGGCTGGACGGATTGGGAAACGGTTCGCAATCCGGATGTGGAAAATCTGCTGGGAATGGACCGTTTCGAGGCCCGCCAGGCAGTGGTAGAATGGTTCCGACAGGAAAATCTGCTGGAGGATGTGCGGGATTACACGCACGAGGTCGGGCACAGTTATCGAAGCCATGTGCCGATTGAGCCGTATCTGTCGGATCAGTGGTATGTCGCGGTGAAAAAACCGATTGAACGGCTGGCAGGACAGTTCGGGACGGGGCTGATTGACGGGACGGATGTGCCGGTCAATTCGCTGGCCGGCCTGGCCTTAAAGCCCCTGCTGGACGGGCGGCTTCGGTTTATTCCGGAGCGGTATGCCAAGACCTATCGAACCTGGCTGGAAAATCTGCGGGACTGGCCCATCAGCCGGCAGCTGTGGTGGGGGCATCGAATTCCGGTTTGGTATTCGCAGAACCCGCCTGCACTGAAGGATGAACGGCTGTCTGTCCAGGAAGGACTGTCGGAAAGCGGACAGAAACGGTATTTCATCTGCGTGTCGGCCGGTGCGGAGGATTTGGAGCGGCGGCTGGAGACGGCGGGCTGTGTGCGGGATGAGGATGTGCTGGATACGTGGTTCAGTTCAGCCCTGTGGCCGTTCAGCACGATGGGCTGGCCGGAGCTGACCGCCGAGCTCAGGACATTCTATCCGACCCAGGTCCTCTGCACGGCCCGGGAGATTATTACGCTGTGGGTGTCGCGGATGGTGATGATGGGCCAGTACTGTGTGGGAGATATTCCGTTTGGCGATGTGTATATTCATGCGATGATTCAGGACGGCCAGGGCCGCAAGATGTCCAAGAGTCTGGGCAACGGGATTGACCCGCTGGTGGTGATTGACAGCCACGGGGCGGATGCGATGCGGTTTACCCTGGCGCAGATGACGACAGAGACGCAGGATATTCGAATGCCGGTCAGCCAGCTGCGGCTGCCGGACGGCCGGGTGGTCAACAGTTCGCCGAAATTTGACATCGGCCGCAATTTCTGCAACAAGCTTTGGAATGCCTCGCGGTTTGCCCTGATGAATCTGAAGGGACTGGACCCGAATGTTTTTGACCAGAGCCGTCTGGAACGTACAGACCGGTGGATTTTGTCACGTCTGGCCCGGACGATTCAGGAGACGGATGAGCAGCTGGAGCAGTACAAGTTCAACGAACCGGCCAATACGCTGTATCGGTTTTTCTGGAATGAGCTGTGCGACTGGTATCTGGAATGGCTCAAGCCGCGGATGGCGGATGCCGCTCAGCGGCCGACGGCGCAGTGTGTGCTGGCGTTTGTTCTCGAACAGGTCCTGCGGCTGCTGCATCCGTTTGTGCCGTTTATTACGGAGGGGATTTATCAGTCTCTCCGTCAGCTTAGCCCGCATCGGGGGCTTCGAGGCATTTGTGAACTGGATGATGCCCCGTCCCTGATGACGGCTCAATGGCCGCAGCCGATGCCTTCGCTGCTGGATGAGGCGGTGGAGCGGCGGGTTGAGAAAATCCAGAATCTGATTCGTGCGATTCGGGAGATTCGCAACCAGTACAATATCCCGCCGTCACGGATGCTGACGGTTTCGGTGTGTGCATCGGAGGAAGAGGCCGTTCTTCTGAAGGAGGATGCATCCCTGATTGCAGAGCTGGCAGGCGTCGAATCGATGCAGACGGGGTCGGCTTTGGTCAAGCCCAAGACGGCGGCCGCGGCGCTGGTGGGGGATTGGCAGGTGTTTGTTCATGAGGTGGTGGATGTCGAGGCGGAGCGAAGCCGGCTGCAGAAACAGAAGGAGTATCTGGAAAAGGGGATTGAGCCGCTTCGGGCCAAGCTCAGCAATGAGCAGTTTTTGGCCCGGGCCAAACCGGATGTCGTAGAGCAAAGCCGAAAAAAAATGGCCGAGCTGACCGAACAGCTCCAGCAGGTCGAACGGCTGCTGGCCGAATTGTCATAAGAAGAATTCTATGGAAGTCCCTGTGGAATTGTCGCAGATTCTCATCAACGAGACGGTAGACCAGCAGATTATTGTGCTCAAGGAAAAAGGAGGCCAGCGGAGTTTTCCGATTGTCATCGGAATGCCGGAGATTCTGGCGATTGACCGGCGTCTGAAGGGCTATGAGATGCCCCGTCCGCTCACCCATGACCTGCTGGCTTCGGTGATTGAACAGATGGGAGGACGGATTCTGAAGATTGTCATCTGCGATTTGCGCGAGCATACGTTCTATGCCCGGATTCATATCGAGCAGAACGGCCGGGTCATTGAAGTGGACAGCCGGCCGTCGGACGCCATAGCCCTGGCCAGCGGTCTGCAGGTGCCTATTTTTGTGGAGGATTCTGTTTTTGACAAGCTTCAGATGTGAAGCCCGCCAGCAGAATCAGTCCTACGCCGATGCACAGGAGGGTGTCGGCGAGATTAAAGGTCGGCCAGTGATAGGATCGGATGTGGAAATCAAGAAAGTCCCGCACGAGGCCGTGATTAAAGAGCCGGTCATATAGATTGCCTAAAATCCCCGCGGTAATCAGACCAATAGCGGTCTGAAGGAGCCGTCCCTGTATTTTTCCGAGCGTAAAAAGGAATCCAATGACCAGCAAGGCCAGAATGGAAACAGCACTTAAGTAGAAACGCTGTCCCTGAAAGATGCTGAAGGCGGCTCCGGAGTTCAGACACGGAACCAGATGGAAGAAACCGGGAATAACCCGATAGATTTTTCCGCTGCCGACAGGGCCCAGCCAGTCGAAGACGGCCTGCTTGGTCCAGAGGTCTGCAACAGCTCCGAACAGAGCCAGGGTGCTCCACAAGACCCATGCCGTCTTATCCGGAGGGGAAAAACGGCATCCACACGCGGACGATTCCTTCGTCTGGGCGCACTCAGAAGTCATTCCATCCGTCTCTTGTGAATTACTGATATTGTTCGTAAAATTTCTGCAGCTGGGGCTGATTGGGATTCAGCTGCAGGGAGATATTCCAGGCCTCCAGTCCTTTGGCTTTGGTGGAGGGATTGCGGTCTGTGAAGTATTGAATCATATAGGCGACACCGAGAGATTTGTAAGCCATATAATCTTTGGAGTCCGCCTCTGTGGCCTTGACATAAGAGGCGATGGCTTCCTCGATTTCCTTCAGCCGAAGGTGGGCAAACCCCATGTACTGATGGGCCAGGGAGTTGTTCGGCTCCATTTCAATAACAGCCGCCAGCAGTTCTTTGGCGGCGGTGTATCGTCCGGAGCGCAGGTACGCCCGAGCCAGCGGAATCATAATTTCGCTTTTGTTGCCCTCCAGCTCCAGAGCCCGCCGGTAGGCATCAATGGCCTGCAGATGGTCCTTCTGGATTTCATAGAGGTCGCCGAGAAGAACTTCCGTTTCAGCTTTATTGGGGTCGATAGCCTGAGCTTTTTTGGCGTATTCGAGGGCCTGGGTGTAGTCCTCCACTAGATAGAGACACTTGGCGGCATTGTAATGGGCCTCATAGTGGCTCGGATTGAGGGTGCAGGCGGAGATATAGGCCTTCACGGCTTTGGCGAATTCCTTAAGGGCCTGATAGACCTTGCCCAGATTGAAAAAGTCCTTGAAGGACCACGGGTCCAGTTCCGTGGCTTTTTCATAGGCCTTGGCACTGTTTTCGTAGTCCTGCATCTGCTGATAAATATCCCCCTGCATCGAGTAGGCAATGGCGAATTCGGGGTCCAGCTCTGTGGCCATCTGGAGTTTTTTGAGAGCTTCGGCGTGCTCATTGAGTTCCAGCAGCATCATTGCATCGACATAGAGAGCAACCGCCATTTCTTTCTGCTGCTGGGCCTGCTGGGCCAAAAGGTCTTCAGGGCTTGGGGCTGGCGGCTGGGGGACAGTTTGAGTGGCCGGAGGCATTTGACATCCGCTGCTGAGAGATATTCCGACTAAAACCATTGCTGTCAAGGTCAATCCGAAAACCTGCTTTGATGTCGGCATAGAAACACCCTTTCACCTCTTTGCCCCGACCGCAGACAAAAAGAAAGTTTTCTGCGGGTCCGGCGGAACTTGTTGTAATTGGAGACAAAAACCGGCGGTGATTATACCAGAACCTCACCCCCTGTCAAAACGTTTTTTAAGAGCTTAGAAACAAGCAGGTTAGGAGAAAAAGACTGTTTTTTCGGGCTGAAAAGAACAGGGAGACGGCTGTTTCGCTGGGAACTTTGGGCCTTTGGGGGCGTAAAATCATTGACAGAAAGAATTTGGGATTTTACCATACGCCCTTTTCAGCAGGCGGAATGGATTAACTTTATGGAGAAAAAGATGGCTGGGACCAATATACGGCTGCGGAAGAGACCTTGCGTGATGATTATCCGGGACGGCTGGGGATATAACCCAAATCCGGCGGAAGATGCCTACAACGCCGTCAAACAGGCTAAAGTGCCGGTCGATACAATGCTGATGAAAACCTATCCGAATTGTCTGATTCGCACCTACGGGGAAGATGTCGGACTGCCGGAGGGGACGATGGGCAACAGCGAAGTCGGCCATCAGAACATCGGGGCCGGCCGGATTGTCTATCAGGATTCCGTGCGGATTACCCTGTCGATTCGCCAGGGGGATTTCTTCCGCAACGAAGTGCTGCTGGAAGCGGTCCGCTGTGCCAAACAAAAGAACCGGCGGCTTCATTTGTTCGGCTTGTGCAGCGACATCGGCGTGCATTCTCTGTTGGGCCACTTGTATGGGCTTTTGGAACTGGCAAAACGGGAAGGGCTCCAGAAGGTCTATCTGCATGCCTTTACGGATGGGCGCGATTCGCCGCCGACCAGCGGGGCCGGGTATTTGAGGGATATTCAGGCCAAGATGAAGGAAATCGGGGTCGGACAGGTGGCTTCCGTGATGGGCCGTTTCTATGCGATGGACCGCGACAAACGGTGGGAACGGGTGCAGGAGGCCTACGACTGTCTGACGCTCGGCAAGGGCGGCAGGGCACGGGATGTCATCCAGGCGATTGAAGACAGTTATGCCAAAAATGAAACAGATGAGTTTATCAAACCGGTGAATATCATCGATGGAGACGGCAAGCCTGTGGCGCTGGTCGAAGACGGCGACAGCGTGATTTTCTTTAATTTCCGCGGGGACCGGCCGCGGGAACTGACGCGCGCCTTTGTGGACAAAGATTTCAGCGGTTTTGTCAGGACGGCTCATCCGAAGGTCCATTACGTCTGCATGACAGAATACGATGCGACGATTCAGGCGCCGGTGGCCTTTCCGCCGATTCGAGAGATGCCGAATATTGCCGGGGAGTATTTCAGCAAACTGGGCTTAAAGCAGTTTCGCTGTGCCGAGACGGAAAAATATGCGCATGTAACCTTCTTTTTCAACGGCGGACGGGAAGAACCCTTTGAGGGCGAAGAGCGGCAGATTGTCCCCAGCCCGAAGGTTAAGACCTATGACCTCAAGCCCGAAATGAGCGCTAACGAGGTTTGCCAAGTCATTCTCGAGAAGCTCGACTCCAACCGATTTGATGTGATTATCTGCAATTTTGCCAACCCGGATATGGTGGGGCATACGGGGGTGCTGGCGGCGGCTGTAAAAGCGGCGGAAACGGTGGATGCCTGTGTGGGCCGGATTCTGGAGAAGGTTCGGCAGATGGGAGGCAGTGCCGTCGTGCTGGCTGACCACGGCAATTTTGAGAAGATGTGGGATTTTGAGAACAATATGCCGCATACGGCGCACACGGTCGGCGATGTGCCGTTTATTGTGGTGGATGAGGAGTTCCGTCATCGGAAGATGGCTTCCGGCGGGCGGCTGGCGGATGTGGTGCCGACGTTTCTGGAGGTCATGGGGCTGCCCAAACCGGAAGAGATGACCGGTCGGAGTCTGCTGCTCTGAGCCCCGCAGAGGCGGTCGGCGGACGGGAGAGATGCGGCGTGGGCAAAATTGCGGTCCTCGACGACAATCTGGTCAATATGATTGCAGCCGGCGAGGTTATTGAACGCCCCGCCAGTGTCGTCAAGGAGCTGATGGAAAACAGCATCGATGCGGGGGCTCGGCGGATTGTTGTACAGGTTGAGCAAGGGGGGCGGGACCTGATCCGCGTCAGTGATGACGGCTGCGGAATTGCTTTTGAGGATTTGCCGCTGGCCTTTGAACCGCACGCGACCAGCAAGATTCGCACCAGTGAGGATTTGCTGCGGATTTCGACGATGGGCTTTCGGGGGGAGGCGCTGGCGAGCATTGCGGCGGTTTCCCGGCTGGTGATGGTCAGCCGTCCTGCAGACAGCATTCAGGCCGGACACATGGAAATCGACTGCGGACAAAAAAGCCCTCCGGTGCCCGCCGCCGGGCCGGTGGGAACCACCGTCGAGGTGCGGCAGATTTTTTATAAGCTTCCTGCACGGCGCAAATTCCTTCGCTCGGCCAATACGGAAATGACGCATGTCGTCGAGCAGTTTACCCGCGTTGCCCTGGCTTATCCGGAGCTCGAATTGGTGCTGGAGCACGGCGGGCGAACAGTGTATTCTCTCCGAGCCGGACAATCCTTGGCGGAGCGGATTGGGATTTTGTTTCCATCGGCGGTTGCGGAGGATTTGCTGGAGGTTCGGCGGCAGGAAAAAGCGATCACAATCCAGGCCCTGCTGGGCCGGCCCGACCGGGCGCGAACCAGCAGCAGTTATCAATATATCTTTCTCAATCGCCGCTTTATTCGGGATAAGTTTATCCTGCATGCCTTCAAAGAGGCCTACCGCGGATTGATTGAACCGCAGAAGCACCCCGTCGTCTTTTTGTTTCTCCAGATGCCGCCGGAGCTGTTCGATGTAAATGTGCACCCGACGAAGACGGAGGTGCGCTTTGAAAATGCCAACTGGGTTTATTCGCAGGTGCTTTCGGCACTGCGGGACAAGCTGCTTTCGATGGAGCTGCCGACCGCCGGAGCCGTCCCGGCTTCCGCCGCCTCGTTTCACGCGGAGGACCCGCTGGAGGAACTGCTTCAGAAAGACCGCGAAAGCCGGATTCGGCAGGCGATGGACGACTTTTTCCAGTCGCATTCAGCCGGTGCATCCGTTCAGAAAAGACTGCCTTTTGTACCGTCGCCGCCGGCTGATTGGAAGCCGCTGAAGCCGGCGGATGCCGGAGAAGCCGAAGTGCAGTCTGGTCCGTTTGCCTGTCTTCAGATTCACAACAGTTATCTGGTGCTGCCGACGGCGGACGGCTTTGAGGTGATTGACCAGCATGCCCTTCACGAGCGAATCTTGTATGAGCGGCTGCGTGCGGCGGCAGCGGCCGGACCGTTAACTTCTCAGCGGCTTTTGGTGCCGGTGATTCTGGATGTGTCCGATGCGCAGCTGGATGCCTTAAAGCGGGCGGCCCATCTGGTGGGAAAACTGGGAATTGAATGGGATATGTTCGGCCCCCGGAGCATTGCCGTCCATTCGTTTCCGGTTTTGCTGGAAGGTGTGTCTGTGGAGGCGTATATTCAGGACATGCTCGATGCGTTTCTGGACAAAGGTTCGGACGTGGATGAAGAGCGGCTGCTGGCGGAGGTGCTGGAGCGTGCGGCCTGCCGGGCGGCGGTCAAAGCGGGACAGCCGCTGACGCCGGCAGAGATTGAACAATTGCTGGCGGACCGCAAACTGGCCGAAACCCCCGGACGATGTCCGCACGGCAGACCGACCTCTCTGGTCTTTACCCTGAAAGAACTTGAAAAACAGTTTAAGCGGACCGGTTTTTGAAAGGCCTTTGGTGTCAGACTTCCGGAAAATGCTGGTGTGGTTTTGCCTGCTGCTGTTAGGTTTTGTTTTGGCGGCATCGCTGGTTTCCTTTCGGCGGACAGCTTTGAAAATGCAGTCATTGCAGCCGGAGGATGGGTCCCTGCGTATCGTCTCGCTGGCCCCGAATCTGACGGAGATTCTGTTTGCGATGGGGCTGGGTGAGCAGGTGGTTGGGGTCAGCTCCGACAGCAATTTCCCGCCGGAGGCCGCCCGCTGCAAAAAGGTCGGAACGTTCTGGAATCCGGATGCCGAGGCGGTTCTGGCGGTTCGTCCGACCCTCGTGATTACACTCGGTTTTGAGCAGCAGGCGAATTTAGCCGCTTTGCTGGAGCGAAGCGGCTGTCGGACGCTCCGGCTGGACGTGGATACGCTCCCTCAATTGTATAAAGCCATTGAGGCAATCGGCTCGGCCGCCGGATGTCCCCGGGCGGCGGAGGATTTGGTGCGTCAGATTGCCGAGGGGCTGGAAGCGTTTCGAGGAAAAGCGGGGAATTGTGCTCGGAGAGCCGTCTGGATTATTCAGCGTCAGCCCCTGCGGGCGGCGGGAAAGAAAACGTATTTTACAGAACTTTTGGAGATAGCCGGCGCCGGCAATGCGGTCAGTTCATCTCTCTATTCGTTTCCGCTGCTCACCGAGGAACATTTTTTGTCCTGCGATGCGGAGGTGATTTTCGAGACAGCAGACACCCCGGCGGACCTGGAGCGTCAGAAGGCGACGGCAAAGATCTTTTACCGCCGCTTTCGCGGGGTTCCGGCCGTGGAGCAGGGTCGAGTTTATGTGCTCAACGGAGATTTGCTGTGTCGGCTGGGACCGCGGATTCCGCTGGCACTGGAAGAGATAGTCCGCTGTCTGTGCGGACAGGCGGAGGGGGCCCTGTGATTACCGCCAGGCAGCTGCTGAAAGAAGTGACAATCGGCCTTTGCGGGCTGGCGCTGGTGGTTTTTTTGTGTGCGTTCGTCGGTTCAGAACCGCTTTCTGTGGAGGGAATCGTCAAAGGCCGTCAGCCGGATGCCCAGATTTTCTTTCAGGTTCGGATTCCCCGTCTTCTGCTGGCGGTTTTGGTGGGGGCCTCGCTGGCCTCGGCCGGGGCTGTTTTTCAGGTTTTGCTCAGAAATCCCCTGGCGGAACCGTATATTCTGGGAATCTCCAGCGGAGCAGGGCTGGGGGTTATGACGGCGGTACTGGTAGGGGTTCATTGGAGCGGATGGGGACTGTCCGGGGCATCTTTGCTTGCCTTTGTCGGAGCAGCCGGTACCACCTTGCTGGTCTGGTGGCTCGGTGGATTTACCGGCCGCACGGTGGGGCCGGGGCTGATTTTGGCCGGCGTCATCGTGAATGTTTTCTTTTCCGCTGTGATGATGCTGTTGGCCTCGATGGCTCCGGGCGGTCAGTTTCAGACCACTCTTTTTTGGCTGATGGGCTGCCTGAGTTCTTATACGGATTGGCCGGTTTGGCTGGTAAGTGTAGTGCTGGTCGGAGCGGGGTTCGGAGTGCTGTTCTATTTGAGCCCGCAGCTGAATATTCTTTCGCTGGGCACCTCAGAGGCCCGCAGCTTGGGCGTGGTGCCGGAGCGGCTTTTTCCGACAGCCCTTGCAGCGGCGGCTTTGATGACCTCAACAGCCGTCAGTTTAAGCGGTTTGATTGGTTTTGTGGGACTGATTGTCCCTCATTCCGTTCGGCTGCTTTTTGGGGCTGACCATCGACGGCTTCTGCCGATGTGTGCGATTTTTGGGGCCGTTTTTTTGGTAATTTCCGATACGATTGCGCGGATTTTGATTCATCAGGTTCAACTGCCTACCGGGGTTGTTACAGCCCTGGCAGGCGGACCTTTTTTCCTTTTTCTGCTGATTCGGCAGTCAAAACAGCTTTACGGAGGCACTCTTTGAGTTTTATTCAGATTCAAAATCTGGCATTCTCCTTCGGGGGAATTGAGGTTTTTAGGGATTTATCGCTGACGATTGAAAAGGGAAGCTTTTGCGGGTTAGCGGGTCCGAATGGAGTTGGGAAAAGTACGCTTTTAAAACTTATCGGTGGGCATTTAGAGCCTTCAAGAGGGAGTGTTCAAATAGAATCTTTGACAGACATTTCCAAGACTGTTGCGTATTTGCCTCAAGAGACTATTCCTGTATTTGGATATACTGTATCAGAAATAGTGATGATAGCCCGATATTGTCGAAAAAAAAGGTTGTTTTTTGAGGAAGAGGAGGATTTTAGGGCTGTGCGGGAAGCAATGCATTTGACTTCGACGGAGCATCTGGCTTCTCGGCCGATTACGCATTTGAGCGGCGGAGAAAGACAACGGGTTTATTTGGCTCGTGCCATTGCCCAACAGACGCCGGTGCTGCTGCTGGATGAACCGGTCAGCCATTTAGACCTGAAACATCAGGTTCTTATCTGTGAAGTTTTGCGACGTCTTCAGAATCAGCAAAATAAGACCATTGTGATGGCCACACATGATTTAAATACGGCTTCTTTATATTGTGATTGGATGATTTTACTGGGGAGAGGGGGACGCTTGATAAGCGGGCCGGTCGGAGAAGTTTTAACAAAAGAGAATATAGAAGGTATATATGATATAGAATGTAATGTATATACATCTCACGGAGTTCGTCTTTTTGGGCCGAGGGTCGCCAAAGCCGAGTGTTTGCCGGATGAGAACAAGGTTAAGTAACTGTAAAATAAGAAGATAGTTTAGGTTCAGCAGAAAGGTTTTTCTGCCGATGAGAGTTGAAGTATTTGCTTTTCTTACGAGTCACAATTTTGTATGATGACGGGACTTGGCGATCATAGAAAAGAGAGAGATAGAAACCGTGGCGAAAAAATCAAAACCAAAATCTGGAAAGAAGCAGGAATCCAAGAAACCTACCTCTGCTTCAAAGACGAAAAAGACAGCCAATCCGGGAAAAACAGCAGGCAGCCGGAAAGTATCTCAAAAATCGGCAAAGGCAAAACCTTCCGCCAATACGTCTTCCCCCAAAACCCGGACTTCTCTCAGTCCTGAGGAATTAGAACATTTCCGGCAGCTTCTTCTTGCAAAACTGAAGGAGATTACCGGAGATGTGCATTGGCTGGAAAATCAGGGATTACATCGATCTCGACAGGATTCAACGGGAGATTTGTCCAATATGCCGATTCATATGGCGGATATTGGAACAGATACTTATGAGCAGGAGTTTTCGCTGGGCCTGATGGACAGCGAACGCCGACTGGTACGGGAAATTCTGGATGCCTTAAGACGCATTGAACAAGGGACTTACGGTATTTGTGAGGGTACGGGCAAACCGATTCCCAAAGGACGTCTTGAGGCCAACCCCTGGGCACGTTATTGTGTAGAATATGCTTCTTTGCTGGAGCAGGGGAAGGTAATTGAGCATCGGTACTCTGGTCCGATTCGATTTGCTGATGGGCTTGAGGAAGAAGCTGACGAAGAGGAGGGAAATGAAACTCCGGAAGAAGAGAGCGAAGAGGCAGAACTGGGTCCGGAAGAAACGGATTCTGACATCGAGTTGGATGGAGAAGATTTTGAGGAAGAGGACGGTTCTTTCTTTTGAGCAGTCGGAGCAGGAGCGGATTTTGGGAATTAGGAGAGAAGGAGTGAATGAAGAAGAGAAATTGTCCCATCTGCGGCAAGGAAACTTTTTTTCAGCAGGGCTCCGAACGGAATCCGTTTTTCCCCTTTTGCAGTCAGCGATGCCGCTGGGTGGATTTGGGGCATTGGCTGGATGGTGCGTATCGGATTCCTGCCGAGGAGTCGCCTTCGAAAGAAGAGTCCGAGTCGGAAAAAGAGGGTTCTGAAGCGGAATAAAGCATTGCCGGAAAAGAAAAATCGGATAAGATGAAGTTGAAAAGGTTGAACGAAGCTTAAATCCGGAATGCATCCACGCGGAGTAACAATGGTTCGAGAACATTCCATTCGGCAGATGTGGGATGATTTGGCTCTTCCGGAATTGACGCGGACTTTGCGGCTGGCTATCGGTCCAACCAAAGTTCTTTTGGCCTTTTTGTTTGTTCTGCTGCTTTGCGGCGGCGGTCTGATGCTGGATCTGGTTACTCGATCGGTGACTGTGCTGCCGCCCCAGGCAATGGCGGGTGCACCGACGGATTCGATTTTCCGGAAAGGAGACGAGCTGGCTGTTTATTTAGAGAATCCGTCAAGGACCTGGGAATATATTCAGTTTTACAGAGAACACACAGAGGGACGCGGGGTTTTTTCCGTCTTGTGGAATTTTTTTGCCGCTCGGTTTAATCATGCCACTACACGTCTTCTTGAACTGGGTTCTTCGAATCTTTTTGCGAATTTGGCCAACGTGGGGTACAACCTTTGGCTGTGTGTACGGGCGCTGGCCTGGGCGGTGGAGTATCATCCTTTTTACAGTCTTATTTATTTCACGTATGCCGGTTTGCTGACATGCTTTTTCGGAGGGGCGATCTGCCGGTGTGCCGCACTGGAGTTTGCCCGTTTTGAAAAACCCGGCATCGGAGAGGCCATCCAGTTTGCTCGGGAACAGTGGAAATCTCTTCTGACGGCTCCTCTGATTCCGCTGGGAATGCTGGCGGGAATCGGGGGGATTTTTTATCTGGTGGGTTTGGCTGGGAATATTCCGTGGGTCGGGGAGCTGCTGCTGGGGCTGCTGATTGGGGTTCTGTATCTGCTTGGACTGGCGATGTCGATTCTTCTGCTGGCGATGCTGACAGGCGGGGGGCTGCTGTTTCCGGCGGTAGCGTATGAGAAGACCACCGGTCTGGATTCGATCGGAAGGGCGTTCAGTTATGTTATCAATCAGCCGCTTTGGATGCTGTTTTATACCGTGGTGGAGCTGATTTTGGGAACGCTGTTTTATTTGTTTATACGTCTTTTTGTATTTTTATTTTTGCGGCTGACCTATACGCTGGTGAGTTTGGGATTTACGGAAGGGCAGATTGACAAACTGCACCGGATTTGGACGGAGCCGACGTTTTTTCATCTGCTGAATTCGCCGATGAAAGCAGCCAACTGGTCGGAAAAAACGGCCTGGGGGATGATTTATCTGAGTTTGCTTTTTATTGTGGCCTTGGTAATGGCGCTGGTTGTCAGTTATTTCTTTTCCGCCATTACGGTTTTGTATGCCCTGATGCGCAAGAAAGTGGATAAAATCGGAATTACTCAGGTGGAAGTTGCTTTGGAAACCTGCAGCAAAGATTTGAAGGATTCTGTATGACTGAACAGACGGTCGATTCGCAGCCAATGAAGCCGGGTAAACTTGACAAGACATCAACCAACGGGGGATGGAAGGCATTTCTCCTGTTCTACCGAAAACCTCTGATTATTCTGGCTCATGTAGTTGTTTTCGTCGGGGCTTTGACGCTGGCCTTCTTGTTTGCGTTTAATATGCAGCTGCTTCGCCGATGGGCGGTTTATCCGTTTCCTGTCCTGCTGGCAGTGGTTTTACCGGTCAAACTATTGGTTTTTGGACGGTTTGATCAGTATCGCGGGTGGTGGCGGTATGTCGGGATGTCGGACCTGATTCAGATTGCCAAGGCCTCCCTGGTCAGCACAGTGATTCTGATGGTCCTTTGGTATTCATACGGATGGTTCGGCGATTCTTTTGTGCCTGCCTCCTCGGTGGAGGCCGTTCAGAAAAAGGTTCGTCTGCTGGAAACGCAGCTGTCCGAGGCCCTGACCAGCGAAGAGACGCTTCATCTGCGACAGCATTATTATAACCTGAAGGGGCTGGAAAATCTGCTTTCCGTAAGCCGCATCTCTGTGCTGCGGAGAGAAAGTCAGTCTCTGCCGGTCAACAGCCAGGAACGTCTGCGTTTGGAATTGGAAATCGAACGGTGCCTGGAGTTTCAGAAGACCATCGAAGGCGTGATTATGCTCGATTTGTTTACCACCATTATGCTTTTGTCCGGTCTTCGAATGCTGATTCGGCTTTATCATGAAGAGTTTTTTGCAGAAAGCCGAAAAGCTCTGCGTCGGTTCTTAATTGTCGGAGCCGGCGATGCCGGAGAGGCCCTGCTGCGCGAAATGATGCGGCATAAGGATACCCCCTATCAGGTTATCGGGTTTGTGGATGATGACCCGCTGAAATATCGAATGAAAATCCACGGGGTGCCGGTGCTTGAAACCATCGAGCAGCTGCCGCAAATCTGTCAGAAGTACAGCGTGGATGAGATTGCCATAGCGATTCCCAGTGCAACACCCAAACAGATGCGCCGCGTGGTGCAAATCTGTCAGGGGACCAAACTGCGGTTCAGTACAGTTCCGTCGATTACGGATATTGCCTCCGGCAAGCTGCGGGTTTCCCAAATCCGCGATGTGGATATCAATGACCTCTTGGGGCGGGAAGAGGTGAAGCTGGACATTGACGGGATTCGGCGGTTCTTGACAGGCAAGACCATTCTGGTAACCGGTGCGGGGGGGTCGATTGGTTCGGAGATGTGCCGACAGGTCTGCGGATTTGGTCCGAAATGTCTGCTGCTGGTGGAACAGGCCGAAAATCCCCTTTTCTTTATTGAAGGAGAACTGCGGAAGACCTATCCGAACGTGCCGCTGGAAACCCTGATTTGTGATATTACGGACCGCGTGCGCGTGGATCAGATTTTTGACCGGTTTCGTCCGGAAGTAGTGATTCACGCGGCGGCTCACAAGCATGTGCCTCTGATGGAAATCAATCCCGGGGAGGCCATCAAGAACAATGTCATCGGAACGATGAATGTAGCAGATGCGTCTGATCGGGTGGGTTCGGAGCATTTTGTGATGATCAGCACCGATAAGGCCGTCAACCCGACCAGCATTATGGGGTCATCCAAGCGTATCGCGGAAATGTATATTCAGGACCTGAACAATACAAGCAAAACGCATTTCGTGACGGTGCGGTTCGGGAATGTGCTGGGCTCGAACGGTTCTGTGGTGCCGATTTTCAAAAAACAGATAGCCGAAGGCGGACCGGTGACCGTAACGCATCCGGAAATGCGGCGGTATTTTATGACGATTCCGGAGGCCAGCCAGCTGGTGCTTCAGGCGGCGGCCATCGGCAAAGGAGGAGAGATTTTTGTTCTGGATATGGGCGAGCCGGTTAAGATTGTGGATTTGGCTCGGGATTTGATTACGCTGAGCGGTTTTCGTCCGGGGGAGGATATTGAGATTGTCTTTACAGGGCTGCGGCCTGGGGAGAAGCTGTTTGAGGAATTGTCGATTGCCGGCGAGGATATGATTCCGACCGTGCATCCGAAGATTGCCGTTTGGAAGAATATCCCCAAAGACCGGCAGTTTTTACGCACCCATATCCAGAAGCTGATTGAGGCGGCCTATGCACAAGACCGCCAAAAGATTGTGGAAATCATCAAGATATTAATTCCGCAATATATGGGGTCTCCCGCCGCACCTGCTCATTCAAAGTAGGGCTGCTTTTTTGCCCGACAACGAGGGGAAAGGCAGGGCTTATTCCGCTGTCGAGTGGACCACCTCTTCCCGCGGATGGGCGTTCTGATACTGTTCTTTCATTCGGCTGGTCGTTACGTGGGTGTAAATCTGGGTTGTGGACAGCGACTGGTGGCCGAGCAGTTCCTGAACGCTGCGAAGGTCTGCTCCGTTGTTGAGCATGTGGGTGGCGAAGCTGTGCCGCAGTGTGTGCGGACTGATGGATGGGTCCAGGCCGGCCTGAACGAGGTATTTGTCCATTTTGCGACGGACGCTGCGGGTGCTCAGTCGCTTGCCGTGCTTGTTGGCAAAGAGGACTTTCGTATCAAAACTCGGATCGGACTGAATCCGTTTGTTGCGGAATTCAATGTAATGCTGGATGGACTGCAGGGCGCTGGAGCCGATGGGGCAGATGCGTTCTTTTTTGCCTTTGCCGCGCACGTGAATGACCTCACCCAAGAAGTCCACATCTTCGAGGTTGAGAGCGACCAGCTCGCTGACCCGCATTCCGGTGCTGTAAAGGACTTCAAGCATGGCCCGGTCTCTCGCTCCCAGCCAGGTATCCGTCGGCGGGGTGTTCAGAAGTTTTTGAACCTGTTCGTATTCGAGGAACTTGGGCAGTTTCTTTTCCTGCTTGGGGGTTTTGATGGAGGACACCGGGTTGCTGCTGATGCGGCCGCGCTTAACAAGGAACTTATAGAAACTGCGCAGGGTTGCCAGTTTTCTTGCTGTGGTGGATTTGGTATAATGGCGTTCATTCAGGAAGGCCATAAATTTCCGCACGGTCTGAACGTCTACAGACAGCAGAAGCTGATCCGGTTCGGCAGGAGCAGCATCCGGATTGGCTTTTTGCTCATCCTGAAGGAACTGAATGAATTGTTCAAGGTCGGCTCCATAACATTTGGCGGTGTGATCGGAAAAATGTTTTTCCAGCTTGAGATATGTGATGAATTCCTGAATGTTTGCCGCGTCTTTCATAATTGTTCCTTCTTTCTATCTTTCCTTGGGAAAGGTTATTCGAGGTCTTCGCTGTCTTCGTTCGATTCGGAGGTCTGCATAGGAAGAGGGAGGTCTTTGTACAGGAGCTGGTCGGCCTGACCGATTAATGATTGCGTAAGACAAAAACTAAGGACGGCGGCGTCAAACCAGTCAAAATCAGTCCTTGGGTCTGTTGCGCAAGCCACCAGGGCATCCAAAAGAGGTCCCTCCTGTCCCGGTTCATAACGGAAAATATATTTTTCTCCGCCTTTATTGAGGACCAGCTGTTTTTTTTCTGTATTCATAACTTGACGTTCCGATAAGTGAAAATCTCTACATCTTTTATCGGTCGAAAGAGTGGTTTCTAAAGTAATTTTTTGTTTTTTCCGGCGAAAATGAAAGGCGGTTTTTCAATAAGAAAGGAACGACCGATAATAAAAAAAAATAAAGACAAAGAAAATCAAGAAAGGACGGATGTTGATAAATTGCCTAATTTACGCAGAAGTAAGATTTTCCGTTGCGGTTTTCGATACGTACCTGCTTGTTTTCCAGAAGGCGCTGGAGATATTTGGCTGCCAGAGAGGGGGCAATCTGAAGACTGGCGGCCAGCTCTTCGAGGGCACAGGGGCGACGCTTGAGGGTTTCGAGGATTGTTTGTTCCGAAAAGGGCTTTTTTTCATCTGTTCCGGTTTTGGGAAAATCGGCAATGACCTCGGCGTTTGGATGAAGCTGAGGGGCTATTTGTTCCAGGACAGACAAAGGGACAGCCCGGATATGCGGATGAGCGGTGGGGCGGACGGCGGTGTTCAGCTGGACTTTGTCCGGATTAATTTTTTTGATAAGGCGATTCAGATTTGTAATGGAAGCGGGGTCGGTGTTGAGCCCTTCACAAAGGAAGATTTCCAGCCAGATTGGGCCTTTGTATTCACGGCGAAAAAGAATCAATCCTTCCACAAAGCGTTCAAAAGACAGACTTTCATGGGGCTGGTTGATTTTTCTGAATGTTTCCGGGTCGCCTGCATCGAGGGAGGGAAGGACCACATCGGCCAGCGAGCATTGTTTTCGGACCTCCGGGTCCCAGAACAGCGTGCCGTTGGTAATCAGGGCTGCCGGGATTTTCGTTAAGCGATGAATTCCTTCAATAATTTCATCGAGACGGCTGTGAAGGGTTGGTTCACCGGAACCGCTGATTGTAATATAGTCCGCTGCGATTTCTTCCCTCAGCCACCGGCGGATTTCTTCGAGAATGTCCTCAGGGGGAACATAGTTTTTTCGTTCGAGAGTCTGGGCGGCGTCTGTTCCTAATTGGCAATATAAGCAATTTTGTGTGCAGGTTTTGAAAGGGACTGGGTCCACGCCGAGACTTCGCCCGAGGCGCCGGGATGGAACCGGGCCGAAAAGATAACGATATTTGGAGGCCGGATTATTCATCAGGGCTGACGAACAATTTGGAAAATGCCGTAACAAGTCTTTACAAGGGCTTCGACCTGGTCTAACGGCAGCATACAGTCGGCATCGCAAAGGGCTTTTTCCGGAGTCGGGTGGACTTCCATAAAGAGGCCGTCGGCTCCGGCTGCTGTTGCGGCCCGTGCCAGAACAGGGGCCAAATCCCGCCGACCCGCACTGGCGGTTCCTAATCCGCCGGGTCTTTGGGTGCTGTGGGTGGCATCGAAAATGACCGGACATCCGAGGTTCTGCATAGCCGGGATGGCGGTCATATCATTAACGAGCCGGTTGTATCCGAAAAAGGTTCCTCGCTCCGTCAGGAAAATCTGCTGCCCGCCGGCGGCCCGGATTTTTTGAACGGCGTTTTTCATTTCTTCTGGACTGACAAACTGGCCTTTTTTGACATTCACGGGTTTTCCGCTTTTGGCGCAGGCAACCAGAAGGTCGGTTTGGCGACACAGAAAGGCGGGAATTTGGAGGCAGTCCACTACTTGAGCCGCAGGGAGGACCTGCGAGGGTTCATGAATATCAGTTAAAACAGGCAGACCTGTTTTTCGACGGACTTTTTCGAGCACTTCAAGGCCCTTTTCCAGACCGGGGCCGCGAAAACTTTCAATGCTGGTTCGGTTGGCTTTGTCAAAACTGGCTTTGAAGACAAAGGGGATTTGGGTTCGTTTTTGAATCTGGAGAAGCGCATCGGCTACATCCAGGCACAATGACTCACTTTCAATCACACAAGGCCCGGTGATGATGAAGAACGTTTTGCCTAGCTCGATTGAAGCCGGTCCGATTTGATAGATGGTTCTGTTTTGCATAGATTATCCAATCATTCTTCGCAGTCGAGTCCGAATGCCGGCGGGTTTTGTGCCGGGCGGAACAAGAACATTGATGGCCTGAGGGATCAGTTTAATTTCGGCAGGGGGCTCCGGTCCTGGGTCGCCGTCAATTTGGCAATAAATCGGCTCTTTGGCCAGCGACTCCACGGTAATCACAGTGCCCTGTTTGTAAATGACATCTTTGCCGCGTGTATGCATCTTAAAAATGGTGGCGACGGCGTGTTTGAGCAGATGGGCCTGGTTGCGGCATTTGTAGATGCATAAATCCAGTTTCCCGTCGCCGTATTGGGCATGTTTGCAGATTTGCAGCCCGATGGCATACCGGGAGATATTCCCGACAAAAACAAGACCGCGGCCGGAAAAACACTCCTGGCCGTCGATGGTAACCCGCATCGGCGGAAAGGTATGGGACCAGAAACATCTCCAAATCGGCCAAAAGTAATCGAGATGGCTGATGTGTCCGGTTCGCCAGCCGTGGATGCGGTGAATGACATCTCCATCGAAGCCGAACCCGCAGATGGAGGTAAAACATTTTCCGTTGATAGTTCCCAGGTCAAGAGGACGAAGCTGCCAGGCCTCGTAGGTTTTGATAAGTGTTTGGGGCTGCAGGTCGAAGCCCAGTTCGTTGGCCAAAAGATTTTCGGTTCCGGACGGGATAATCAGAAGGGGTTTGTCGCTTCCTTCCAGACCGTGGATAACTTCTCGGATTGTGCCGTCTCCTCCTGCAGCGGCTACCAGAGAACAATCGTAATCCACAGCGGCCTGACGGGCCAGTTCACAGGCATGAGTGAGCGACTGCGTCAGGAACGTTTTCATCCGGCAGCCGGCCTGCTGGAAATAATTCTGGAGGCATTTGACCAGGTGTTTTCGGCTGCTG
The DNA here is from genome assembly GCA_035378985.1 of Anaerohalosphaeraceae bacterium. Taxonomy (NCBI): domain Bacteria; kingdom Pseudomonadati; phylum Planctomycetota; class Phycisphaerae; order Sedimentisphaerales; family Anaerohalosphaeraceae; species Anaerohalosphaeraceae bacterium. The sequence continues at coordinate 104,426 of DAOSUR010000009.1, read as the reverse complement.
GCACCGGATTTGGGGTTGATAATTAGAAAGATGTATCCGTTCAGTTTCGGCATGGCTTCTTTCGGGAGAACGGGTCAGATTTGTTTTTTCAGAAGAGCTCTGGCCAGGAGTTTGGCGTATCCTTCCGAGAGGTGGTGTTCTCGCTGAAGGCCGAGGTGAGCCAGGGCCTCTTCGACTTCGACTTCCGTGGGGGCCTCCACTTCGACAAAACACCCCATCGGAGGGACACGATCCAGGCAGATATGACAGTGTTTCCAGGTCCAGATTTTTCTGGTTTTTTTCACAATGATCCCGGAGGTAAATCCCAGTCCGAAGAAGATTTTTTTGGCGGCCTCAAAATCGCTGATTTGGACTTCGGCTTCGGGGCGCGTTTTAAAACGCCGTTTTTCTTTGGGGCTTTTGAAGGTCAGGAAAAATTTTTCCCCTTCCGGCCCGTCCTGTCTGCGCAGCCGCAGGCCGCAGCCCCGTTTCAGCGGGTGGCCGTGCGTTCCTTTCAGATACAAATCCGTTTCGCGGACCTCTTTGAGAAAAACAGCATTCATTTTTCTCAGTTGCGCTTCGAGCGGAGTCAGCGAAGGGACAGCGATTTTGGCTTCGATTTCAATTTTCACAGTCTATGGTTCCCCATCCATTTACGGGATTATGTTTACCAGCCGGGATTTTACAATGATCACTTTTTTGGGTTTTTGTCCATTCAGGACGGCCTGAATTTTCGGATGCGCCAGGGCCAGCCGTTCAATTTCCTGTTCATCTGCATCGGCGGAAACGCAGAAGCGGTCTTTGATTTTGCCGCATACTTGTAAGGCCAGCTCGACCTGTTTTTCCTGCGCCAGCTGGGGGTCAAATTGCGGCCAGGGTTCATAAGCCAGCGTATGGGAATGGCCCAGCCGCTGCCAGAGTTCTTCGGCGATATGAGGGGCAAACGGCGATAAAATCAGGATAAACGGTTCCAGAATTTGTCTGGGACGGACGGTTTGGCGTCCGAGATGATTGACGAAAATCATCATTTGGCTGATGGCGGTGTTGAAGGCGAAGTTCTCGATGTCTGAGGTCACTTTTTTGATGGTTTGGTGGAGCAGCCGCAGGGTTTGTTCATCGGGCTGGGCGTCCTGAACAGCCGGATTCAGATGGCCGGTTTCGGGGTCCACCACGAGCCGCCAGACTTTGTTCAGGAAGCGGTGGACGCCCTCAACTCCCTGCATGCTCCAGGGCTTAACGGCCTCCAGCGGCCCCATGAACATCTCGTAGAGCCGCATCGAGTCGGCTCCGTACTGAGCAATAACGGAATCGGGATTGATGACGTTGCCGCGGGATTTGCTCATTTTCTGGTTGTCTTCCCCCAGAATCATCCCCTGATTAATCAGTTTCTGGAAGGGTTCCGGAGTGGAGACGTATCCGAGGTCATAAAGCAGTTTATGCCAGAATCGGGAATAGAGCAGGTGGAGAACGGCATGCTCAGCCCCTCCAATATACAAGTCGACCGGCATCCAGTATTTTTCGACGGCGGGGTCGAAGGGTGCTTTGTCATTGGCGGGGTCGAGGTAGCGCAGGTAATACCAGCAGCTGCCGGCCCATTGGGGCATGGTGTTGGTTTCGCGTTTGGCTTTTGTTCCATCCGGCAGGGTGACATTGACCCAGTCCACGGCCTTGGCCAGGGGCGGCTCTCCGGTGCCGGTGGGTTTGAAGTCATCCAGTTCGGGCAAGCCCAGCGGCAGGTCGGATTCGGACAAGGCGATGGTGCGTCCGTCCTCGGTGTGAAGGATGGGGAAGGGCTCGCCCCAGTAGCGCTGCCGGCTGAACAGCCAGTCTCGCAGTTTGTAATTGACGGCCTTTTTGCCGAGCCCTTTTTCTTCGAGCCAGGCCGTGATTTTTTCTTTGAAAACCGGTGTAGGCAGGCCGTCAAACGGCCCGGAATTGAAGGCCGTTCCGTCGCCGGTAAAACAGACTTGTCCGGCCTGGACCTGCTGGGCCAGTGCCGGGTCGTCGGGTTTGACGACGGGAATGATGGGCAGGCCGAATTTTTGGGCGAATTCGAAGTCGCGTTCATCATGGGCCGGAACAGCCATAATGGCACCGGTGCCGTAACTGATGAGGACATAATCGCTGATCCAGATGGGAATCTGTTTGCCGTTGACGGGATTGACGGCGAAAGCCCCCGTAAATTGACCGGTTTTTTCCTTGGATAATTCCGTGCGGTCAAGGTCGCTTTTTCGGGCGGCCTGTTCTTTATATTCCGCAACGGCTTGTTTGTATTGCGGAGTTGTGATGGAATCCACAAGCGGATGTTCCGGAGCCAGAACCATATACGTGGCCCCAAAGAGTGTGTCGGGGCAGGTGGTGAAGATGCGGATTGTGGTGTTGTGTCCGACGACGGCGAAACTGACTTCTGCACCAATGCTGCGTCCAATCCAGTCCTGCTGAAGTTTTTTGATGGATTCGGGCCAGTCGAGCTGATTGAGGCCTTCGAGGAGGCGTTCGGCATAACGGGTGATGCGAAGCATCCATTGACGCATCGGCTTTCGGATGACCGGATAGCCGCCGCGTTCGCTGACGCCGCCGACGACTTCCTCATTGGCCAGCACCGTTCCGAGGGCCGGGCACCAGTTGACCGGGGCTTCGGCCTCGTAGGCAAGCCGGTGGTCATCGATGTATTTCCGGACGGCCTTTTCGCCCTGCGCGGCGATTTCTTCCGGAATCGGCAGCTCTTCAATCGGCCGGGCCTTCTGGAGGTTTTCGTCAAACCAGCTGTTGTAAAACTTCAGGAAAATCCATTGGGTCCATTTGTAATAGCGGATATCAGTAGTATCGACCTGGCGGTCCCAGTCGTAGCTGAAGCCAAGAGCCTGAATCTGACGGCGCATATTTTCGATATTCCGCTGGGTGGTAATAGCCGGATGGGTGCCGGTCTGGACGGCGTATTGTTCGGCGGGCAGACCAAAGGCGTCCCAGCCGATTGGATGGAGGACATTGTAGCCCTTCATTCGCTTGTATCGTGCGACAATATCGCTGGCGGTGTATCCTTCCGGATGGCCGACGTGAAGGCCCTGTGCGGACGGATAGGGAAACATATCGAGGACGTAGTATTTGGGGCGTTCGGAAAGCGGAGCTTTCGGGTCGGGCTTAGGGGGCTGCTGGCCTTTTTGAAGAGGTCGGCCGTCCGGGGCCTTGAAGGTTTTATTGCGAAGCCAATAATCCTGCCATTTTTTTTCGATTGCAAGAAAGTCGTATCGGCCGTTTTCCATAAGAATTCTCAATACTTGCTAAAACCTACATTATTTATCAGCAATGAATGATTTGATTGGAAAAGCACATTATATCCAAATTCTATCGGTAAGCAACGGCAAGGATTTATTTCTCTTCATTCGTCGCGCTTAGGTCGATGAGAAATAAGGAAGAGGAGGGGAAATAGTTCAGTACTTCCCGAGTCAGGTTGAACCAGCCGGGGCATTCGTCCAGAACGGCACTGTCGCTTGTGGCGACCGGTGCAGGGGTTTGTCGGAGGAGCTGGTCCGGATTTTGATGAATTTCGACCTGCCAGGGGAGGTTTTGGGTTTTGAAGAAGTCTTCCAGGAGGGCTTTCAGACGCCCGGAGTTGGACACGGGACGGTCCAGGAGCCAGAGGACTTCTTTTGGGTTCAGCTTTTTGAGAGTCTCGGCAGCCAGTTCGACCGCCGGAAGGGTTTCGGAAACTTTTCTCCAGGTTCCGTGAAGACCGGAGAGGTCTCGGATGCATCCATCCTGTCCGATTAAGAGCACAGCGCCGCCCAGGGCGGCCTCGAGGGTGATGAGGATGTTGTATCCGTCCAGCAGAAGTGTGCGGTCGGCGAGGTTTGAAGGGGGGATTTCTTTCTGCTTTCGCAGGATTCGCTGGGTATCGGTGCAGGCGGAACGCATGACGGCCAGCCGCTGCCGGCTGTCGAGGGAAAAGTGGTCCCCCACCAGTTTTAAGGCGCTTGTCGGGGCATAACCGCGAGACAAGAGCCAGGAATAATGGCTGACGGCCTTTTGGAGGAGGGGGATTTGGTCAGGGGCAAACAGCCGCCTGTCTTCCGGATGAGGACCGCGATGGGTGCGTTTGTCAGGCATTCTTTCAGGATACCGGAAGCGGAAAGGCAGTTCAAGGGAGGAAAAAGTTGACAGAGAAGGTTGTTTTTTCTACGATTCGCTTTTTTAGGAACAGGATATGCCCAGTCACAATCTGGCCCACATACAAATAGGCAATCTGGATGTTTTGGGGTATTCGGTTGCCGGCGAGGAAACGATCGTTGCGATGCCGCAACTGGATGTCTGTTTTGACATCGGCAAGGCCCCTGACCAGGTGATTCCCATCAATCATGTGCTCCTGACGCACGGTCATATGGACCATGCGGTGGGTATTGCCTATTATCTTTCGCATCGTCAGTTTTGCGGTCTTTCGCCGGGGACAGTTTTGGCTCCGCCGAATACGCTCGGTCCGATTCGACAGATATTGAATGCCTGGAGCAAGCTCGACGGAAGCCGGATTAAAAGCAATCTTGTTCCAGTTGGTCCGGGGGAGGAATATCCGGTCAAACCGAATCTATTTGTGAGGGTTTTCCCCACAAAGCATACGGTTGGGGCGGTTGGGTTTTCTGTTCTTGAACGCCGCAAAAAACTCCGAGAGGAATATCAGGGGTTAACGGGTCCGCAATTAGTAGAATTAAAACGGCAGGGAATCGAGATTGACCGGCCGCTGGAGATTCCGTTGGTCAGTTATCTGGGGGATACACAGTATGTGGACTTTTCGCAGCTGGATTATATTTCCAACAGTCGGCTGTTAATTGCCGAGTGCACCTTTTATGAAGAGGAGCACGCCGGCCGGGCGGAGGCGGGTCGGCACATGCATATTGAGGAATTAGGACCGCTGCTGGAAAAGATGAACAATGAGTTTGTGCTGCTGACGCATCTGACGCAGCGGACGAGCTTATCAGAAGCCCGGCAAATGCTGAAGCAGAAGCTGCCGTCTTCGGTATTCCGCAAAGTGTTTTTGCTGATGGATTATCTGCCGACCAGACGAGCTGGAAAGAAGACGAAGAAGTCCGGTTCGCCGGAGGGCACTCAGGAGGAAACGGCCTGCTGAAGGAGCAGCCAGACGCGCAGGACTTCCGCCACACTCCAGGCCTGGGCGGGACATCCGCGGGGATAGTGCGGTGCGTCCCCATCGAAGATTTCCGAAATGCTGCCCAGACAGGCGTGGTTGGCAAAATGATGAATCAACGGAGAAAGCATGGCAGCGGTTTGCTTGCGGGCCTGCGGACTGCGGTTGTGGACTTTCAGAAAGGCCTCCAGAAAGGCCCCCATCAGCCACGGCCAGACGGTTCCCTGATGATAGGCGGCATCGCGGCGGAACATATCTCCTTCGTATCGTCCGATGTAGCGGGGGTCGCGCGGGCTGAGGGTCCGAAGGCCGTAGGGGGTCAGCAATTCCTGCTGGACGATTTGGACCACGCGTTTCTGGCGGTTAGCCGACAGGGGGCTGTGAAGAAGGGAGACGGCGAAAATCTGGTTGGGGCGGATGGACGGGTCGGGTGTGCCGTCGGGCAGGATGCAGTCATTCAGGCAGCCGGTGTGTTCATTCCAGAAAAGCCGACTGAAATTCTGTTTGACCAGTTCAGCACGAGCCGTGAAAAATTCGGATTTGGAGCGGTTTCGGTCTTTGAAGTACTCGGCCGTGCGGCACAGGATGTCGTACCAGAGGGCGTTGATTTCCACGGCCTTGCCGTATCGAGGGGTAAAGACCACATCGCCGCATTTGGCATCCATCCAGGTTAATTGAGTCTGCGGGTCGCCGCCCGTAATGAGGCCGTCCACATCGGCGTGGATGCCGAAACGCGTCCCTGCCTGGTATCCGTTGAGGATTTGCAGAACGGCGGGCAGAAGATTTTTTTCGAAAAAGGAATCGTTCTGTGTTTGTTGGAGCCATTGGTAGGCGGCTTCGACAAACCAAAGCGAGGCGTCGATGCTGTTGTAATGGGCCGGTCCGCCGTAGTCATCAAACCGGTTGGGAATCATCCCTTCACTGACGGCCTCAGCGAAGGTCTGCAGGACGCCGGCGGCTGTGTCGGCCCGGCCGGTGCTCAGACAAAGGCCCGGCAGGGCAATAAAGGCATCGCGTCCCCAGTCGAGAAACCAGGGGTAGCCGGCCAGGATGGTCGGACTTGTGCGTCCCTGAATGGTTCGTTCGACCATGAATTGCCCCGCAGAGATAAACAGGGCTTTTTGGATGGGGTCTCGCGAGAAAGCGTTGCGGCAGAGATCTTTTTGGCGATTGGAAAGGTCTTCGAGCATTTGCTGAAAATCCGGCGGTTCGAAGGCGGCACCGGAGGGCTTCAGGGCCGCCCAAAGGATGACCGAACCGGGCTGTTCAATGCGGCAGGAGTACCAGCCGGGCGTCCAGAGGTCTTCGAAACAGTCCTGTCCCCGCTGCGCCTCGATGCGATAGTAAAAGCGGTACCACCAATGGGGTTCCGGCCGGAAGGCCATCGATGAGGCGACGATATGCAGCTGAAGGTCGTCTTCGGAGGGGCCGGCGATTCGGACGGCATGCGGCCCTTTAGTTTCAGCGGTTATGGGGCGGACGGCGTTCTGGAGGCCGTGAAAATCCCGCATGGCCGCCAGCGGCAGCAGAGAAAACGTAAATGGGCGGACCAGATGGCTGAAAGCATACTCGACGGCGACGATGTCTTCGGTGGGGTGCAGATAGACGGATTTGGTGCATCGGGCCAGACCGAGTTCATATTCGAAATGAACGCCGATGTCGCGGGAAAAGGCGGTCAGGTGTTCGTATCCTTTCGGGTGGAAGGTTCGGTCGAATTCGAAACAGCTGAATTCCAGCGAATCTTCTTCGAGGGAGATTTTTTCCAGGCAGGCAGCCAGGCCGAGAAACCGGGCGGCCGGAGGATGCGGGGTTCCGATAAGCAGGCCGTGATAGCGTCGGGTATTGCAGCCGGCCAGCGTGGAAAAGGCGAATCCGCCGCGGCTGTTGGTCAGGAGCCATTCCCGGCTGAGCATCTCCTCCAGCGGCAGGTCGCTGAGGTTGACGGCCAGGATGGCTTCTTTTTGCAGTTCCATTGCATTGTTTCAGGCCGAACAGTCGTTTCAGGAGGCCTGTTCGGTGACGGTTTGCTGGGTCAGGACCTGTTTGCAGCGTTCCCGCAGATGATTGAGCACGTTCATATAATTGATATAGGAATCGTACGGCGACTCATAGGGGTTGAAGTATTTGTGGACATCGCCGTCGGAGAAATATTTGGTGCACATATAATAGAAGTGGTCAGAGGTCAGCAGTTTTCTCCAATCCTCAATAATCTGAGGATCCTGGGTCTGCTTGACGAGTTTCTCCATTTTATACACTTCGTGGAGAGCGTTGGACTGCATGGCATTGCCCAGCCAGGCGGACAAGTCCCGCTCCATATCGGCCCAGCTGATCACGTGAGGGACATCCACAACGTCCATGACCGGATAAGAGCGAACCACCTCGCTGGGTGTCATAAAATTGTTGTCGGGGTGACGAAGGATGTATTCGGGCAGATGATACATAAAGTCGAAGATGCCTGTGTCCTCCCACTGATGTTCACCGAAGGTTTCGTAGTCCATAAAGAGATTGACGGTGTGACCGCAGCCGTTAATCTGGTCAATCCAGCGGGCGAATTTGGGGGCATCCAGCGGCCATTCCTCCCAGCCGCGGTTGCTGAAGCGGAACGCGATATCATCGGACAGGGAGTAGTTTTTCAAAAGCAGCTTCAGGTGCTTGCAGTTGGGAGGCCGATAGACAAAGTTGGCGTTGCGATGGCCGAGGATTCGGTCAGCTCCCTCCGTGATGACGGCATCGAACTGATTCATGGCTTCGATGGTTTCCGCCAGCTGGTTGTTGTAAATCAATTCCGTATTGCGGAAGATGCGGGGGGGTTGACCCCAGAGCTTCTGCATCAGTTCAATGTGCTTTTGAATCTGTTCGAAAAATTCATTTCGGGAATAAAGGAAGCTGAGACTGTGGTAGTAGGTTTCGGCGATAAACTCGACGCATCCGGTTTCGGCCAGAGCATCGAAAGTGCTGATGACCTCGGGACAGTATTTCTGGAATTGTTCAATGACGACGCCGGTGATGCTGAAAGAAACCTTGAAGCGGCCTTCATAGCGTCGAATCATTTTTAAAAGAAGCCGATTGGAAGGCAGATAGCACTTGTTGGCGACCTTGCGGCAAATGGAGGCGTTTTTGAATTCGTCGAAATAGTTTCCGGACTTGTCAAATACGGTGTAGTGCCGAAGCCGAAACGGCTGATGCACCTGGAAATAAAAGCAAACCGACGGCATACGAAACCCTCACCTTCCATGAAGTTTCAGACAGCGACCTGGGTGACTTCCTGATAGACCTTCAAACATTTCTTGGCCGCTCCGGACCATTTGAGTTTGCGCACTTCGAAGTTTCCATGTTCCCGCAGGGTCATCTGGAGCGGCGGATACTTCAGGACGGCGATAATTTTGTTGGCCATTTCCTGAATGTCCCAGAAGTCCACCTTGAGAACGTGGGTAAGGACCTCGGCAACGCCGCTTTGCTTGCTGATGATGACGGGCACGTCATGGTTGAGGGCTTCCAGGGGAGCGATTCCGAAAGGTTCGGAGACGGACGGCATGACATAGAGGTCCGCCATCTGATAGACACGGTTGACGTCTTCGCCCCGCAGAAAGCCGGTAAAGAGAACTTTGTGTCCGATTCCCATCTGGGCCGCCATTTCGATGATGCGATGCATCATATCACCGCTTCCGGCCATGACGAACTTGACGTTTTCCATCTCTTCGAGGACCTTGCGGGCGGCCATAAGAAAGTATTCAGGGCCTTTCTGCATGGTGATTCGTCCGAGGAACAGGACGATTTTTTCGTCACTGCGGATACCAACCTGCTGTGCAGAAATCCGGTTGCTGTCTTCCGCCTCGACACCGTTGTAGATGACCTCGATTTTCTCCCCGAGTGCTCCGTACCGGGTCATCAGGATATTCCGGGTCAGATAACTGACGGCGATGACCTTGGCGGCGGCGTGAATTCCGCGGCGTTCGATGTCGTAAATCATCTGGTTGACATGTTCGCCGCTTCGGTCGAATTCCGTGGAATGGACGTGTACTACCAGCGGTTTTCCGGTGACGGCGGCGACGGCAATGCCGGCCGGATAGGTCATCCAGTCGTGTGCGTGAATCACATCGAATTCCTGCTGGAGGGCCAGGCGGACAGCGGCGGCGGCGTAACGGTGCACTTCGGTGTACATATCCCCGCTGTACTGGCCGGGGCCGACGGAAAGGCCTTCAATTTCCTGCTCGAGCCACTGATCGAGCATCTGCTGCGACTGGGATGACAGGAGCTGCTTTTGGCGGATGATTTCCTCCAGCCGTTTTTGGTACTGCTGCGGGGTTGTATAGGGCTGAAGGGGAGAACTGACGGTATGAAACTGGACGTTCTTGAGTTCCTGACTTGTTTCGGTGGTTTGGGTGACCGTCTTGGAAGCGCGGCAATGCTGAGGCGTCAGCATCTGGACATGGGTAGGGGTTTGCGTTTCAATAGGCTTGGGAAGAACAAACGTAATTTTCACTCCCAAATCGCTTAACGCTTTGGTCAGTCCATGGCACGCGGTACCTAAGCCCCCGCTGATGTAAGGCGGAAACTCCCAACCAAGCATGAACACTTTCATATCAGACCCCGTTTACTCACACAATTTTTCAAAAAGATTCAAGATGCTCTTTCATCCTACCACCTTCTGACAATAAATCAATTATAAAATAAATCTGCAAAAGACCTAATGAAATTTACTGAAAATCGAGGAAAAAAGTTCAGGACTGCATCGGAACAGACAGCGGGACGAAATTTATCTATCTTGACAGATTTTAGACAAAAAAAAGCCACTTCTTTTGAAGGAAGCGGCTTTTGATTCTTTGGGCACCGGGCAAAGCCGGTGTGAAGAACCTAAGCAGGCAGGTCTTACAGGTCCTGCGGCTTAACGGTGCTTCGACGATTGGCCTGGGTTCTGCAAACGGCAGCGTCCAGGATCTGATAAATCTTCTCGTTCAAGGCCCCAATAGAATCACTGGCAGTCATCATGCCCTTGGACTTGATGTAGGCCTTGACCTTGCTGGCGACGACCAGCATTTCCGACTTGCCGCCTTTCGGGGCAGCTTTCTTTGCAGCGGCTTTCTTCTTTGCCATACGGCACCTCCGTGTAAAAGGTTATTAAGTTCCCATAAAAGCGGCACGCATGTGCCGCCGGACGACTTTTTGGCGTATTGTGGCTGTGTTTGGGCGACTTTGCAATAAAAAATTTTCGAAAAAATGCAAAATTTTGCATCCGGAGGGCCTATAAACGCAAAAAACCCTATGACCGATTTATGCCGTTCAGGCCTTCCGCCTGAATTCTGAGGGGAGGTGTTTTTTCCTGAAATCACTTAATCCGCCGCCGGTCTTTGTCGATGAGAAAGGCGAAGAAACCGAAAAAGACGCAAGAACCTTCCGTCTTTGGAGCAGATTATGTCGGAGCCCAAAAAGCCGAACAAACCAATCCATAAAGCATCGATTGGGGAGTTTGTAACGGTGGCCTTTGCCGAGGATATGGATTTGGCTCGTCAGTACAAAAAAATGCTGGAGGAGAACGGCATTCCTGCTGTAGTCAGGCAGCCGGAAACGGAGGGGGCATCGTCCCCTGGGATTGCCGTGCTGGTGCCGGAAGAAGTGCTGGACGAAGCCCATTCTTTGATCGCATCTCAGGCACCGTTTGAAGACTTTTTTGATGTCTTTTTCCATGGAAGCGACCGCTGGCTTGAAGAAGACAAATCCAATGATGAGTAAGGCCCCAACGGATCGAAATCGATTAGAATCTATGCATAGGTGTGATGAAATGACAGAGAAGCTCAACGAGAACAAACCGCAGGAAGAACCTGTTCAGGAACGTCGGACTTTTGTGGAGCGCCGCAAGAATGTTGTGGACCGCCGCAGCGGATGGGACCGGCGGCGAGGTCCGGGACATCGTCGGCCGGAAGAGCGCCGGCTGGCCGAAGAAGGCCAGATGACGGAGGAGCAGTTCGAGTTTCTGATGGCCATAGACCAGTATAAGCGGGCCAACCGGCGTCCGTTTCCGACCTGGACGGAGGTGCTGGAGGTGATTAAGGCCCTCGGCTATCGGAAGGTGGCTGAGCCGCAGCCGCTGGAGTCCTTCCGAAAGGCCGATAAGGCTGCTCCCACCGGTGTTTAAGAATTCGCTGTTCCTTTCGGGCTTTTGGAGGGCAGGGCGGCTCGAACGTCCGAGAGAAACCGAGTAATATTCTCCCGCATTTTGGCAGGGTTATCGGGGGTTTCCTCGATAAACTTTACAATTCGGCTTCCAATGATTACCCCGTCTGCGCCGGCCCGTGCAACCTCGCAGGCGTGCTGAGGGGTGCTGATGCCAAACCCGACACAGACGGGCTTGTCCGTCAGCCGTTTCAGCCGGGCTACCAGCGGGCGGACGGCATTGGAAAGTGCCTCCCGTTCCCCGGTTGTACCCAGCAGAGAGACGGTGTAGATGAATCCTGTGGTTTTTTCCGCGATTCGCCGCAGCCGTTCGTCGGGGGTGTTAGGGGTGGCCATAAAGACGGTTTCCAGCCCTGCATTTTTTGCCGGAATGGCGATTTCATCGGCATCATCGATAGACAAGTCCGCCACCAGGACGCTGGTGCCGCCGGCTTTTTTGAAATCCTGCAGGAAGCGTTCGGTTCCGTACTGGACGAGGAGGTTGTAATAGACCAGCAGGCCGATGGGGATGGGTTTAAAGGCCGTAATTTCCCGGATAAACTGAAGGGCTTTGGCGGGTGTGATACCCGCCTTCAGGGCCCGCAGGTCGGCTTTTTGGATAGTAGGGCCGTCGGCTACGGGGTCAGAAAAGGGGATGCCCAGTTCGAGAATGTCGGCACCGGCGTCCACAGCGGCCTTGACCAGCTGCAGAGAAATGTCGTACGAGGGGTCGCCGATGACGAAGAAGGAAATCAGGGCCGCTCGATTCAGTCTGGAAAAGCAATTCTGGTAGGGATTCATAGGGACCTCGCAGTCAGGGGTCTGTGGTGTTCGACGATATCGATGTCTTTGTCGCCCCGTCCGGACAGGTTGGCGACGGCAATAGTTTCCGGCGGCAGAAGTCCTTTTTGCTGCCGGAGCCAGGCGAGGGCGTGGGTGCTTTCGAGGGCCGGCAGGATGCCTTCCATTCGGGAGAACAGGAAAAAGGTATCCAAAACCTCTTCATCGCAGACGCTCACGTATCGGGCTCGGCCTGTTTCTTTCAGATAGGCATGTTCGGGACCGACGCCCGGGTAGTCCAGACCGGCGGAGATGCATTCGGTGTCACGAATCTGTCCGTTTTCATCCTGCAGCAGGTAGGTGCGGGCGCCGTGCAAAACGCCGACCGTGCCGGTGCAGAGGGTTGCGCAGTGCTGGGTGGTGTGAAGGCCTTTTCCGCCGCCTTCGACCCCGACCAGCTGGACCTGCGGGTCATTGAGGAAGCCCGAAAAAATGCCGATGGCGTTGGAGCCGCCGCCGACACAGGCCGTGACAATGTCGGGGAGACGGCCGGCTTTTTCGAGGCATTGCTGCCGGGCCTCCCGTCCGATGGGTTCCTGGAAATGGCGGACAATGGTCGGATAGGGATGAGGCCCGCCGGCTGTACCAAACAGGTAGAAAGTATCTTCGATATGAGCCGTCCAGTATCGAAGAGCTTCGTTGATGGCGTCTTTGAGGGTTCCGGTGCCGCCTTCAACAGGGATGACTTCAGCGCCGAGGAGTTTCATTTTGTGGACGTTGACATTCTGGCGGGCGACGTCGGTTGCGCCCATAAAGATTTTGGTTTCCATCCCGAAGAGGGCTCCGACGATGGCGGTGGCCAGACCGTGCTGACCGGCGCCGGTTTCGGCGATGAGTTTGGTTTTGCCCATATAGCGGGCCAGGAGCCCCTGCCCCAAAGTATTGTTGATTTTATGGGCGCCGCCGTGCAGGAGGTCTTCCCGTTTCAAATAGACTGTAAAACCGACGGCCTCACTAAATCGGCGGGCGTGATAAAGGGGAGTAGGCCGGCCTGCATAGTCGGTGTAGAGGGTGTTTAAGTCTTTCAGGAAGTTCGGGTCTTCCCGGAATTCTTCAAAGGCGGCCTCGATTTCTTCGAGGGCCGGAATGAGAACCTCCGGTACGTAATATCCTCCGAAGGGGCCGAATCGTCCTTTGGATTTCATATATGAACCTTTCCGCCGTGAATACGGCTGATGGAGTCAAAAAGCTGTTTGAGTTTTGCAGGGTCTTTTTTGCCGGGGGCGCTTTCGACACCGCTGTTGATGTCGATGCCGTAGGTTCCGACTTCGAGGGCCTGACGGATATTGTGGGGGCCGATTCCGCCGGACAGGAAGATGCGCCGAGGCGGATAGCCGATGAGAGACCAGTCGAAGGTCTGTCCGGTTCCGCCGTACAGTCCGTCCGTGTAGGTGTCCAGGAGCACCGCATCGGTCGGATACGTCAGGGCCTTGTCGATATCGGAGCGGTCTTTGACCCGGACGGCCTTTATCAGCTTGATGTTGAGCCAGTGGAGAGACCGGCAGAAATCGGGAGTTTCGTCTCCGTGCAGCTGAATCCAGTTAAACCAGCCCTGCTGGGCGGTTTCCTGGACCTGCTGGAGGGTCGGATTGACGAAAACGGCCACGGTATCGACAAAGGTTGGGATTTTGGCGATGATGTCCCTGGCCTTTTGGGGGTCAATGTATCGGGGACTTTTGGGGTAGAAAATGAACCCGAGCAGGTCCGCCCCGAGTTCGGCGGCGGTTACGGCATCGTCCAGGTTTGTGATTCCGCAGATTTTGATTTTTGTAAAGATCATTTTCGTCAGCGATTGCTCAGTTCAATGAGTTTTTCGAGGCATTCGGCGGCCTTTCCGCTGTGGACGGCCTGGTCGGCGCGTTCAATGCCTTCGACGAAATCTTTGGCCAGGCCGGCTACCATTATAGCGGCGGCGGCGTTCAAGACCACAATATCTTTTCGGGGACCGGGGGCTTTTTCGTAAAGGATTTCGCGGATGATATGGGCGTTGGTGTCGGCATCTCCGCCGGCCAGGGCGTCGAATTCGGCTTTGGGAATGCCGAACTGTTCGGCGTCGAGGATTTCCTCGGTGATGGACCCGTCGGGCATCAGGTGAAGAATTCGTGTGGGGCTCATCGTGCTGATTTCGTCGAGGCCGTTGCTGTGGACCACCATCGCCCGCTTCAGACCGAGGACTTTCAGGGTCTCGGCAATGCGGGGCATCAGAGACACATCGGCCACGCCCATGACTTGGGCTTGGGCGCGGGCGGGGTTGGCCAGGGGGCCGAGGATGTTAAAGGCAGTGCGGAAATCCAGCGACTTTCGGACGGGCTGGACGTGCTTCATAGCCGGGTAGTATTTGGGAGCAAACATAAAACCGATGTGGGCCTGACGAATGCACTCGGCGACTGTATCGGGCCCCGCTTCGATATTGACTCCCAGCGCACTTAATACGTCGGCGGAGCCGCAGATGCTGGTGATGCCGCGGTTGCCGTGCTTGGCGACATAGACCCCGGCGCCGGCAGCCACAAAGGCGGCGGCGGTGGAGATGTTGAAGGTTTTCAGGGCGGCCCCGCCGGTTCCGCAGGTGTCCACGAGATTGTCGATGCCGACCCGGACGGGTACGGCGTGTTCCCGGAGGGAGGAGGCCAGTCCCGCCAGTTCGCTGACAGAGGCCTTTTTGACCCGCATGGCCGCCAAGAAGGCGGCGATTTGGACCTCGGCCACATCGCCCTTGAAGATGGTGTCCAGCAGCTGCTTGGCCTGTTCAAAGGTCAGGTCGTGCCCTTCGAGGATGATTTCCAGATACTCGGTAATTTTGGTCATAGTGTCTCTCCTTTTTATTTGTGTTTCTGTTTGTGATGGAGGGCGATTTTGAGAATGTTTTCGATGACTTTTCCGCCGGCGGGGGTCAGGATGCTTTCCGGGTGAAACTGGACCCCGTAAATCGGCAGGGTTTTGTGCTGGATTCCCATGACGACCCCTTCAAAGGAGGCGGTTTCTTCCAGACAGTCCGGCAGGGTGACGGCGCACAGGCTGTGGTAGCGGCCGGCGTGAAGCGGGTTTTCGAGGTTTTCGAAGGCGCCTTTGCCGTTGTGAGTGATTCGGGATGCCTTGCCGTGCATAACGCAGGGGGCATGGCTGACGGTGCCGCCGAAGTACTGCACGATGGCCTGATGGCCCAGACAGACCCCGAAGATGGGCAGTTTGTTGTGGAAATAGTCGATGGCTTCGAGGGTGACGCCTGCGGTGGACGGATTCCCCGGTCCGGGCGAAATAACCAGCAGGTCCGGCTGGAACTGTTCAGCGGCCCGGACGAGCTGAGACAGGGGGGTATCGGCCCGATAGACCAGCGTGGGGCATTTGCGTTTGGCGAATTCATCGACGAGGTTGTAGGTGAACGAGTCGAAGTTATCGATAAAGAGAACACGTACAGGTTCCATTGCATCTCCTTACGGCTGAAGTTGTTTGGCAGCTTGCACACAGGCCAGGCGGACGGCTTTCAGGCAGGATTTGGCCTTGTTTTCGGTTTCTTCGAATTCGACGGCCGGGATGCTGTCATAGACGATGCCGGCTCCGGCGCGGATGTAGGCGGTATGGTCCCGAATCTGGAGACTACGAATCGTGATGCAGCTGTCGAACTGGCCGTCCACGGTCAGGTACATCACGGCGCCGCCGTAATAGCCGCGTTTGTTCTTTTCCAGTCGGCGGATGATTTTCATTGCTTCGATTTTTGGAGCGCCCGTGAGGGTGCCCATATTCATCGTGGCCAGGTACGCGCTGAGGGCATCCAAATCCGGACGCAGTTTTCCCTTGACGTTGCTGACCAGATGCATCACGGATTCGTAGCGTTCGACCGTGAGCAGTTCATTGACCAGGCGGCTGCCGGGCCGAGAGACGCGGGCAATGTCGTTGCGGGCCAGGTCCACCAGCATCATGTGTTCGGCCAGCTCCTTGTGGTCCAGCTGAAGTTCGGCTTCGTATCGCATATCGGTTTCGGGGTCAATGACGCCGTCCACCCAGCCGCGGGGTTTGGTGCCGGCGATGGGCCGGATTTCCACGATGCGGTCCTTTTTGCCGCTGACGCGCAGGTTCAGCTCGGGGCTGGCTCCAATCAGGCAGGTGGTGCCGGTGTTCAGATAGAACATATACGGAGAGGGATTGAGCAGGCGGAGCCGCCGATAGACATCCAGCGGCTCGGCGGGGCACGGTTCGGTGATGGTTCGGCTTAAGACAACCTGAAAGATGTCGCCGTTGCGAATATGCTCTTTGGCGGTATGGACCATCTGCTCGTATTCCGGCTGAGCGGTGTCGGTTCCCGGAGGAGGCAGAGGGCCTTCGTAAAAGGCAGGTTCGGGCCGTTCTGTCTGCATCTGCCGCAGATAGCGGTCAAAACGGGCCATGGCCTCTTCGTAGATAGCCTGACGATTGCCGTTGGTGATGACGGCATTGACAATCAGATATCCCTTGCTTTGATGATGGTCCATCAGGAAGATATTGTCCGCAAAGTACAGTTCATAATCCGGATTGTCGAGCAGGTCATTCTGATTGGGCGGCAGGGTTTCAAACTGGTCGATAAAATCATAACTGATTGCCCCGAGCAGCCCGCAGGTAACGCGGAAAGGGGGGCTGGCCAGCTGGAACGCAAACGCCACGGCCCGAATGACATCCATCTGGCTGACGCTTTTGAGGCGGGTATGCTCATCGGTTTTGCCTGACGGGCGCTGAATGGTGCCGGTTATAGCTTCCGGTGTAAATTGAACGGTTTTGCAAAAAGCAAAGCGTTCCGGGCGTTCGGCCAGGTATTGAATCATCCGTTTGCCGGTCGGACTGAGAGCCCGGATTTCGAAGCGGTCTTCCCGGCCGGTCAGATAGAGGGCCGGGTCGGCGGTCCCGAACGTCAGTTCGTTGCCTTTGGCCTCCGAGAGATAATCACGGGACTCAAGCAGACAGCAGTGCCGGGCCCGGCCGTAGTCGCTCAGGCGGGCGAAAAACTCAACCGGGCAGGACAGTTCAATTTCCCGGACCATCGGAATGATTTGTCCGGGTTTAGCCTGTTCGATTCTGGTTTTATAATCTGTCATTTTTACGGGTTCCTTATCTTGTTCAGGTTTCGGGAATAAAAAACGACCCGGTATAAGGCCGGGTCGAGGAGAGATTTTTGTTAACGGAAATACGATTCCTGCCGACCGCGGGCCTATGCCTGCGGCCGCCACCAATACTCTTTTTGTGTCAAGGCGATACTATTCATAGAAACAAGTATATCGAATTTTGCCGTCCGGTTCAATAAAAAAAACAAAAAAATTTTTTTGGATGAACAAATCGGCGGAAGTGGATGTTTGGTGTCCGGTTTGTGCGGGACGTTTACAACAGGGGAATATCCCCCACGCCGCTGAGGATATAATCGGGCCGATAGGGAAATTTTGCGATATCCTTTTCCCGTGTGATGCCGCTGAGAACCAGGACGGTATCGATTTCGGATTCGATGCCGGCAATGATGTCGGTATCCATTCGGTCGCCGATGATGACGGTTTCCTCCCGCTTGCAGGCAAGCCGTTTGAGCGAGTGCCGCATAATCAGGGGGTTGGGTTTTCCGATGAAGTAGGCCTGTCGGCCGGAGGCGATTTCGATGGGAGCCGTCAGGGCCCGACAGGCCGGAGCGATGCCGGCTTCGACGGGGCCGCTGATGTCCGGGTTTGTGCCGATCAGTTTGGCGCCGCCGAGGACGAGATTGACGGCTTTTTCTATCTGGGCGTAGTTGTAGGTGACGGTTTCTCCAACGACGACGTAATCCGGATTCTCTTCCGTCAGGCGAAAGCCCTGTTCGAGCAGGGGCTGACGGAGGCCGTTGTCGCCGATCACATACGCGCTGCCGCCGGGTTTCTGGGAGGCCAGAAACGAAGCTGTGGCGATTCCGCTGGTCATGAAGTGTTCCGGCGAAACGTCGATGCCCATTCCCGCCAGTTTTCGGCTTAATTCCTCCGGCGTTCGCGAGGAAGAGTTGGTCAGGAAGAGGTATTGTTTGCCCTGCTGTTTGAGCCAGTGGACGAACTCTTTGGCGCCGGCCAGCAGGCGGCTTCCGTGATACAAAACCCCGTCCATGTCGCAGATAAAGGCCCGTTTTTGGTGGAGCGGGTGCATTTATTGGATCCCTGCATGATAGGATTGGAGAGAACGGACCGTCGATTCGCGTGCCTTTCTGGCGGCGATGCCTTTGACGCTGGCGGCCGCCGCTGCAACCGTGGTGATGTACGGGATTTTGTACTGGATAGCGGCCTTGCGGATGTAGGAGTCATCGGTGGCGCTTCGTTTGCCGATGGGGGTGTTAATGACCAGCTGAATTTCTTTATTCTTGATTGCATCAAGGATGTTCGGACGGCCTTCGTACAGTTTGAAAATCCGTTCGACCTTGACGCCTTTTTTGCGAAGGTAGTCACAGGTTCCTTCGGTGGCGACCAGCCGAAACCCGATGTCGGCAAACTCTTTGGCAACCGGCACAATGGCTTCTTTGTCAGAATCGTTGACGGTAATCAAAACCGTTCCTTCCAGCGGCAGGGACTGCTGGGTGGCCTCCTGCGCTTTGAAGAAGGCCATTCCGAAGGAATCGGCCATGCCGAGCACTTCGCCGGTGGAGCGCATCTCCGGACCGAGAATCGGGTCCACTTCGGGGAACATATTGAACGGGAAGACGGATTCTTTGACGCCGAAGTGAGGAATTTTGCGGTGTTTGAGATTCATATCCCGGAGCTTTTTGCCCAGCATAATCTGCGTGGCAATACGGGCCATCGACAAACCGCAGACTTTGGAGACCAGGGGTACGGTGCGTGATGCCCGCGGGTTGGCCTCCAGCACATAAACTACATCATCGGCGATGGCGTACTGCATATTCATCAGGCCGACGACGCGAAGTTCGGCGGCGATTTTGCGGGTGTATTCACAGATGGTGTCAATGTGTTTTTGGGGAATAGAGACCGGCGGAATCACGCAGGCGGAGTCGCCGGAGTGAATGCCTGCCTGTTCGATATGTTCCATTACTGCGGGGATGAAAACCTCAGTGCCGTCGGCAATGGCGTCCGCTTCGGCTTCGACGGCATTCACGAGGAATTTGTCGATTAAAATCGGACGTTCCGGTGTAACATCCACGGCGGCGGCCATATATTCGCGGAGCATTGTTTCATCGTGAATGACTTCCATTCCGCGTCCGCCGAGGACATAGGACGGCCGGAGCATCAGGGGATAGCCGATTTCCTTTGCAACCCGCAGGGCTTCTTCGATGCTTGATGCCATTCCGGCTTTCGGCATCGGAATTCCGAGTTTTTCCATTCTGGCGCGGAAGCGGTCGCGGTCTTCGGCCAGGTCGATGCTGTCAGTGGAGGTGCCGAGGATGCGGACGCCGGCTTCTTCGAGCTGGCGGGCGATGTTCAGCGGGGTTTGTCCGCCGAACTGGACGATAACACCCATCGGCTTTTCCTTTTCGTAGATGCTCAGGACGTCTTCCACGGTCAGCGGTTCAAAATAGAGCTTGTTGGAGGTGTCGTAGTCGGTGGAGACGGTTTCCGGGTTGCAGTTGACCATGATGGTTTCGAACCCTTCATCCCGCAGGGCAAAGGCGGCGTGGACGCAGCAGTAGTCGAATTCGATGCCCTGGCCGATGCGGTTGGGTCCGCCGCCGAGCACCATCACTTTTTTGGGATTGGACGAGGAGCTGACCTTGTTCGGAGCGTTGTATGTGGAGTAGTAATAGGCGGCATTTTCCACACCGCTGACGGGAATGGGTTCCCATCCTTCGACAATACCCAATCGGGTCCGATGTTCCCGAATCTGCTCTTCTTTGACGCCCAGCAGTTTGGCCAGATAGCGGTCGGCAAAACCGTCTTTCTTGGCCTGCCGCAGGAGGTCATCGGGCAGCGGTTTGCCTTTGTACTTGAGGATTTTTTCCTCCAGCTGAACCAGCTCGGCCATCTGCTGAATGAACCATTCTTTGATGGCGGTTTTTTCGACGAGGGCTTTGACGGAGGCGCCTTTGCGAAGGGCTTCGTACATCAGGAACTGCCGCTCGCTGGAAGGATGATTGAGCCGTAGCATCAGCTCTTCCAGCGAAAGAGAATTGAAATTTTTGGCAAAGCCCAGCCCGTATCGACCGCTTTCGAGCGAACGGATGGCTTTCTGGAAGGCCTCTTTGTAGGTCTTTCCGATGCTCATCACTTCGCCGACAGCCCGCATCTGGGTGCCGAGTTTGTCTTCGATGCCTTTGAATTTTTCAAAGGCCCACCGGGCGAATTTGACTACGACATAGTCGCCGGAGGGGGTGTATTTTTCGAGCGTTCCGTCTCTCCAGTAGGGAATTTCGTCGAGGGTCAGGCCGCCGGCGAGCATGGCGGAGACCAGAGCAATGGGAAAGCCGGTTGCTTTAGAAGCCAGAGCCGAAGACCGGGAGGTACGCGGGTTGATTTCGATAATGACGACCCGGCCGGTTTTGGGGTCGTGTGCAAACTGAATGTTGGTTCCGCCAATGACGCCGATGGCATCCACGATGTCGTAGGAGTATTTCTGAAGCTTCTGCTGAAGAGCTTTGTCGATGGTGAGCATCGGGGCGGTACAGAAGGAATCGCCCGTATGCACGCCCATGGGGTCCACGTTTTCAATAAAACAGACAGTGATTTTCTGCCCCTTGCTGTCCCGGACGATTTCCAGCTCGAGTTCTTCCCAGCCCTGCACGGATTCTTCCACGAGGATTTGGTGAACCAGACTGGCATCCAGGCCGCGTGCAGCAATGGTGCGGAGTTCATCGATGTTATAAACCAGGCCGCCGCCGGTGCCGCCCATGGTATAAGCGGGGCGGATGACCAGCGGAAAGCCCAGCTCTTTGGCGATGTCTTCGGCTTCCTGCACGGAATAAGCCGGTTTGCTGCGGGGCATGTCAATTCCGAGCCGCTGCATTGTGTTTTTGAATTCGATTCGGTCTTCGCCGCGTTTGATGGCATCAACCTGGACACCGATGACTTTGACACCGTATTTGTCGAGAACACCGCTTCGGGCCAGTTCGGAAGAAAGATTCAATCCGCTTTGACCGCCCAGGTTGGGCAGAAGAGCGTCCGGCCGTTCCTTCTGGATAATTTTTGTCATTGTTTCCAGGTTTAGGGGTTCAATGTAGGTGACATCTGCCATCCCGGGGTCGGTCATAATGGTAGCGGGGTTGGAATTGACCAGAACGATCTGGAAGCCGAGTTTGCGCAGGGCCTTGCAGGCCTGAGTTCCCGAATAGTCAAACTCACAGGCCTGACCGATGATGATAGGGCCTGAACCGATAATCATTACCTTTTTAATATCCTTGCGCTTCGGCATTTTCTTTGTCTCCATGCAGAAAAGGGTGAACATTCTGGTTTGAGCGGATAAGGTAAACGAAACTGAAAAAAGATACAAGATAAAAAAAGAAGATAATCAGTATAAGACCGGTTGATAAGAAACAATGAATGAGTTCATTTTTTTGAAGTCAGCAGGAGCAAAAAGTCAATCTGTTAAAGTGACGTAAACAACTTGCCCGGCGGCAAGGGGAGAATTTGCCTTGGCGGCGGAGCAATCTACCATAAAATAACGGTCGCAGCGGCCCGCGGGAGGATTTGTCTGTTCGAGAATCACGCGAACGGTCTGGCCGAGGAACTGACGTCGAAACGTTTCCTGAAGTTCTTTGTCCAATTCCTGAAGTTTTTCCGCCCGCCGGCGGATGATTCCTGCTGGAACAGGCGGTTTCATTCGAGCGGCTGCTGTACCCCGTCTGGGGCTGAACGGGAAAATATGAATTTTGGCAAATCTGACCTGACGGCAAATCTCAACGGTTTTTTCAAAATCCTCTTCGGTTTCACCGGGAAAGCCCACAATGATATCTGTTGTGATAGCCGGTCGATCTAACCGCTCCTGAAGTTTTCGGCAGATACGCAGATATTCCTCCGATGTGTATTGGCGGGCCATTCGTTTCAGGATGGCATCTGAACCGGATTGCAGGGGCAAGTGAAAGTGGGGGACAAGATTAGGATATTGTTGATAGACTTCAATGAGTTCGTCCGTTACATCGGCCGGCTCCAATGAGCTGAGACGAAGTCGAATTAGGTTTGGGATAGCCAAAAGCTGCTTGAGGAGAGAAGGCAAAGGATTCGGTTGTGAAATATCCCAGTCTTTTCGGCGGGCTGTGGAACGTCCCCAAGCCCCCAGAAAAATGCCTGTGAGGACAATTTCCTTATGACCGGCGGCTGTGAGAGCTTGGGCCTCTTCGAGAATCACATCGAAGGGCTTGCTCCAGATTCGGCTGCGTATTTTTGGAACAATACAGTAGGTGCACCAGACATCACAGCCGTCCTGAATTTTCAGGAAGGCACGGGTTTGTCCGGAAAAGCTCTGCAAGGGGCCGAACGGGTCGCAGGAATCAAATTCTTGGAAACACAGGTCGTTTTTGTGCTTGATTTTATAGGAAAATGGTGTTTTACTGATTCCGTTGGATACTCTGTCTTCAGATGAGTCTGACAAAGAACGCAGGATATCCAGCAGCTGATGTTTATCGGCGACCCAGACGGCGGTTTTCGGCAGGTCGGCGGTTTCCTCTGCGGGAGCGGCGGACAGGCAGCCGGTAAGAATCAGAAAGGCGGAGGGGTTCTGCTTGTGGAGTTTGCGGACGGCCTGACGGCTTTTCGAAGCGGCGGTTTGGGTGATGCAGCAGGTGTTGACGACAACCAGGTCGGCCGGAGAACCGGAGGGGGCGGGGCAGAAGCCGTGAGAGCGCAGCCATTGTTCAATCTGGCAGCTTTCATATTGATTGACTTTGCAGCCGAGCGTATGGATGATAAAGCGTTTCATAGACGGCTTACTATAGAATGAGGAGCGGGGCGGATGCAAGTTTTTTTGCGGGCCTCTCTCGGATGCGAAATAGATAGAAGAAAGGAACATCATGGCCAAAGCGTCGCATGCGGTCTGGGGGATTGATATTGGAACCTGTTCGCTGAAGGCCCTGCGGCTCCGTCAGGGTGCAGAGGGGCTGGAGGTTGTGGGGTTTGATTATCTTGAACATGATAAAATCCTTTCGACGGCGGATATTACTCCAGAGGAAAAGCGAGAAACTATTCGCCAGACTCTTCGGAACTTTCTAAAGCAAAATGAGGTTGGCAAAGAAGAGGTGGCTATTGCTATCGCGGGGCAAAACAGTTTTGCCCGTCTGGTGAAAATGCCGCCGGTGGATCCCAAACGAATCCCCAAGATTGTTCCTCTCGAGGCCGTTCAGCAGATTCCATTTGATATCAATGAAGTGGAATGGGATTGGCAGCTGCTGAAAAATCCGGACAGTCCTGATACAGAAGTGGGTATATTTGCCATAAAAAATGAAGTCATTGCGGAAATGCTGGACTTTTTCAGCCGGGAGAACCTCCGGGTCAGCTGTGTGCAAATCAGTCCCATTGCTTTGTACAACTATGCCCTTTATGACATCAAAGAAATCAGTGCATCCTCAGGAAAAGCCACAATTCTTTTGGATATGGGAGCCGAAAATACAACGCTGGTTATCGCAACACGGGATTCCGTCTGGCAGAGGAGCATTCGAATCGGCGGAAACACGTTTACAGAGGCGATTGCGGATGCCTTTAAGCTGAAGTTTGCCAGAGCCGAGAAGCTTAAGCGGACCGCTCCGATGAGCAAATATATGCGGCAGATTTTTACGGCGATGAAGCCCGTTTATACGGATTTGGGAGGAGAAATCCAGCGAAGTCTGGGCTTTTATGCCTCCAGCGGAGCCGGTCGAGATAAAGGATTCTCACGAATCCTGGCCCTGGGAGGCGGTTTTAAGCTGCAGGGGCTGACCAAATATCTGCAGCAAAGTCTGGGGCTGCCGGTGATTAAGCCGGATTCGTTCGAGCGGCTTGTGCTCTCGCCGGACGTTTCTGCAGCCAAGTTTCATGAAAATCTTTCTGAGTTCGGGGTAGTCTACGGTTTGGGAGTTCAGCTGTTGGGGGAATCAAAGATTGAAACCAATCTTCTGCCCAAACGGATTGCCCGGGCGATGGCCTGGACCCGCAAGGCCAAAGTATTTACAGCCGCCGCATCGGTCTTTTTGGCTGTTAGTCTGATTTGTCTGCTGTGGACTTTCCGGCTGCTTCAGCAGTACAGCCGGGAAAACAGCGGGCTTCGGACGGTTCAGGCCGTAATGCAGCAGGCCCAGAGCATTAATTCAGCCGTTTCAGACTTTGAAAGCCAAAAACCGATGTTTGAACAGCAGGTTCAGAAAGAGATGGATTTGTTCAAGTATCGGCAGATTGTTCCTCTTTTGAATGAAACGCTTTTGAAATGTTTTCCGAACAAAGAAAATACCCCGGCAATTGCTGAGCTGTACGATGCTTTTGTGAATGGAGATCTTAAAACCATCCGCTCCATTCCTCGCGGGGACAGGAAAGTGATGTTTGTGACGCGGCTGGAAGTTCAGTTTGCTCCGGATTTGGCTGCGGCGGCCCTGCCGCAGGGAAGTCGCCGCTCGATGACCGGCTATGGTCCCGGTGCCGGCTTCGGCGGGGAAGTCGGCGGTTTTATGGGAGGGCCGGTTATGCAGCCCGGCGGGATGCCTCCGGAGATGATGCCGGGAATGCCCGGCGGGGAAATGGGGACCGCAGGAGTTCAGTCCGCGACCCAGGCGGGTTTTGTGGTTCTGATTGAGGGATACAGTCCCTACAAGGAAATTGCCCAGCTTCTGGACCCGCCCGGTGTCGGGACCGACCAAACACGCTGGGGAGTTGTTACCCGTTTTGAGAACCTCAAGACCCTGTTTCCTGACACGCCGTTTGAGCTTTTCGGCAAAGGGGATATCCGGCATTTCAAAGATGAATCCGGTCCCGTGGACCCGGCGGATATGCAGATGCCGGCGGGAATCGGAATTCTCCGGGAAGTGGAAAGGGTTCCGTCGAGCCAGGCGGGCGGTGCAGCCGCGGGAATGACGGCGATGCCGGGCGGTCCGGTCGCCGGAGGGATGACAGGGGCAGTTCCTACTCGTATCACAAAGGAAACAGTTTTGGTTGACCCGATGACCGAGGAGGAAATCAGCAGGACCCTCGATATTATTACTCAGGAAGATATTAAGAATAATCCGTCGTATACAGACCGGGATTTGGGGCGTGTGAAACAAACGCCGTTTGGGGAACCTCAATATATTATTCGGGATCATTGGTTTCGAATTCAGGCAAAATTTGTATGGAAAGATGCTCCGGCTCTGCCGGAGCTGACCGCCGGCGGCGGAATGGGTGGCGGTTTTTACCCGGGTGCGGTTCCGGCGGGGCCTGGAGGCGGCGGGGGCAGGGGAGGCGGCGAATTTTAAAAAGTTTGGAATTCGCGGGAAAGAATTTCGATACAACAAGGAACAACAAAAATGGTTATGGATATAGTCAAAGGGTATCTTAAGAAATATTCGGCGCTTTTGCTTCCGGCGGGGCTGCTGCTGGCAGGACTGATTCTGTTTCTTCCGACCATTTTGATTGGGCGCACGGTCAGTGAAAAGAAACAGGAATGGGAGAAAATCGCTCAAACCCTCGACAGTCTGACTCGGACAACTCCGCCCAAGGAACAGGCCGAACAGATCCAAAGGATTCTTCAGCAGTACAAGACTGATGCGGAAGCGGTTCAGAAAATGTCCCTTCAGTCTTCGATGCGGGATTTGATTAAATATGGGATTTTCCCGAAATCGGCGGATACATCTTCACAAATTTATCAGGATTTCGGGCGGCGTTATCGGGCTGCGATTGAACAGATGGTTACCGAGCGGTTGAAGGCCCTGGATGCTCCTTCGGATGCCGAAATCCGTGCTGCGGGCGCAGGACCGGGGGCGGGAGCGGTCCGCGGCGGCGAGTATGTTGGAGGAGGTGCAGGGGGAATCGGTTTTGGAGGCTCAACCGCAGAGAATCCGATGGTAAACGCTGTCTGCAATGCCCGAGCGGAACGGATTGTGATGTATGCCAATCCGCGTGTTTTTTCCTGGTACGATTTTTGGGAGTCTTATCAGTTTGTCGGTGCCGAACAGGCCCTGCGCGACTGCTGGTTTTCTCAAACGGCTTATTGGATTTATGAAGACGTGGTGGCGGCCATTGAAGCGATGAATACCGGTTCGCAGCGGGTAGCCGATTCTCCCGTTAAACGTCTGCTGGGAGTCAGTTTTCAGCGACCGGTGTCTGATGTTTCAATGGTGTCTCCGTATCCGACGGGGAATATCCCACGCGGTATCGGCATCGGCGGAATCGGAGGCCTTGCCGCTTCAGCAATGGCCGACCCTCCGGCTTATGTTTTAGCGGGTTCGACCAGTCCGCTGGTCTCGCGTCCCTGGACGGGGCGGACCTGCAACGACGAAATGGATGTAGTCCATTTTGCAGTCTCGGTTATTGTGGACAGCCGCTATACACAGGCGTTTCTGAAGGAGCTGTGTTCCGCCAAGCCTCATGTTTATCGAGAGGGATTCAAGGAAAACGGCGAGCTCCGACAGGCCCGTCATAATCAGATTACGATTCTTGCCAGCACCTTTTCCGCGGTCGATAAACAGAGTCTTCCTCATCTCTACTATCGGTACGGTACAGATGCCGTGATGCGGGTGGACCTGGTTTGCGAATATCTGTTTCTTCGAAAAGCATACGATGAGATTAAGCCGGAACCGGTGAAGGTCCTTCTGGGGCAGTCCCAGCAGGGTGCGTCCTCTGTGCCGATGGGGCCGGGAGGATATTGAAAGGCCCCCTTTACGGCGGCTTAAAGTGATGAAAACGGAATAAAGTGTGCACAGGATATTTTCATGAGCAAAAAACGAGAGAACTTTCTTGAGCAGCATTTCGATAAAATCATTCTTGCCGGAATCGGCCTGATCAGCATCGGGCTGCTGTGGCTGTTTATTTTTCGCAATCCGTTTGGTCCTGTGATCGACGGGCGCAGGGAATCTCCCGGTTCGGCACAGACCAAGCTGGTTCAAAAGGCCGAGCGTCTTCGTGAAAAAATCGAAAGTCCTTCCGATGCCGTTGCAATGCCGCAGCCGGATTTTATTCCTTCTTTTGAACGGCTGCTCAGCTCCTCCATTCCTTCTCTGAATCTGCAGGTTTATCCGATGCTTCCCGGCATTGGACGCCAGCCGATCGAGACGGACCGGGAATATGCTGTGCCGGAGATTCCTCCTCTCCAGGATGTTCAGATGGCTTATATCCGTGCAGCGGCGTATGTTCCGACGGAAGAGATTACGCCGGAAATGCCGTATGACAATGTTCCGACTCAGATTGGAGATGTGGATTTCGTAACTGTGTCGGCACGGCTGGATGTCCGCCGGATTGTTCAGCAGTTTCAATCCGCCTTTATGGGATTGGGTGTCAGACCGGCCCACAGGGACCCTGTTTTGGCTGTACCGGTGGCCGCTCGGGTGGAACTGCAGCGAAGAGAACAGCTTCCGGATGGGACCTGGGGACCATGGGTGCGTGTGCCGGTTCCCCAGACGATTGCCTACAAAAAACTTTTTGACCAGCTGCCGGACCGTACCGAGGACCTGAGCGGAGGAGGTGTTTCCGTTCAGATGGAGCAGTTCAAGGAGCGAATTCGACAGTCGTCTCTTCTGCAGCAGCGTGCGTATGATTTTGCTACATCCCGCTACCAGTACTGGATGCCGCCGCCTTTTCTGGAAGAGGCTCAAAAGCTTCTCCAGCAGCAGCGGGATGAAGCCCGCCGAGCAGCTCAGCAGGCTGCCGGTGCCGGCGCAGCGGGAGCGGGGCGAGGAGGGGTAGCCGGAGGAGAAACTCCGTTTCCGGGGGCCGGCGGGCCGCGTCCGACTCAGCCGGGAAGACAGCCGCGTCCGGCTCGTCCGGAACAGCCGGCGCGAGGACGTGAACCGGTTCGACCCGGAGCAGGGGAAATGATGCCGGAGACGGCCGCTCCGACAGGGCCGGGAGGCGCTGTTCGTCCGGGTACTCGTCAGCGCACAATAGAAGACGTTTGGCGGGATTTTCAGAAGGAACTGCTGACAGATGACTGGTGGAAAAGGACGGAGCCGCTGCTGATTTGGGCTCATGATGATACGGTTCAGCCGGGCAAGACCTATCAATATCGTATTCGTGTAGGGATGTTTAATCCGATTGCCGGTAAGGACTGGTTTAAGGCGGAGCAGCAGGAGTTCAAGAATCAGGTGGTTCTGTGGACGCCGTTTGCAGAAACAATCGCAAAAAAGAACGAACCGCTAATTGCTTCCATTCCGAAGACCCTTCATATTTTCCCGATGGATGTTTCTAAAACAAATCCGATAGCGGTAAATGTCCGGGTTTCCAAATATTATATGGGTCGCTGGAGAAGTCAGGATTTCGAGGTTCTTCCGGGACAGACGATTGGGTCGGTTGTCGAGGTGAAAAAAACGACGACGTCTCCTGCAGAGGCCGGTGCGGGACTTGGAATGGAAGGAACGACGCCTCCGCCTCCTATGATGGGCGGCGGAATGCCGATGCCTGCGGAAGGGGCGGGGATGATGGGAGCTGTCAGGCCTGAAAAAGTTGATTTTACGACTCCTTATCTTTATTTGGACCAGATTTCAGAAGTAGATTGGTCTGGGACGATGACGGCTCTGCGTCGGCGGGAGTTTGTGAGTATTCTCTATGCAAAGGAAGACGGTGTGCTTGAAAAACTGCCAATCCGTCAGCCGAACTGGTCGGCGGAGCTGCGGAAGAATTATCGAGATGTCCAGGAAGCGGAGCGTGAGGCTGAAAATGAGGTTTTTGTCGGTCGGACTCCTCAACCGGGGCTGTCGCCGACTCCCGGCGGTTTTACACCGGGTGGGTTTACCCCTGGCGGCTTTGCTCCAGGCGGATTTCCAACTCCAATGCCGCCCGGCGGAGTGAGAGGGGAAGGTTGATGTCACATTTAAGGATGTTTATTTTGTATTAAATATACCTCTTTCCTCTTTTTTGTTTTTAGGAAAAAACATTTTTTGTTGCTTTAAAAGTTTATTTTGTTAAACTTGTATTAGTTGTAATAGTACAACAAGAAAGGAAACGTTTTGCAGATTACAATTGTTTCCAGTTCTGAACGGCCGGTTTATCAGCAGATAATCGACCAAATCAAACAGGAGATTGCTTCCGGACGGTTCCTTCCGGGTGAACAGCTGCCGACAATTCGCCAGCTGGCCGTGCAGCTTGTTATCAATCCGAACACGATTGCGAAAGCTTACAAATATTTGGAGCAGGAAGGGCTCATAAATACCAGACCGGGCGGGGGTTCTTTT
The DNA here is from genome assembly GCA_035378985.1 of Anaerohalosphaeraceae bacterium. Lineage (NCBI taxonomy): Bacteria > Pseudomonadati > Planctomycetota > Phycisphaerae > Sedimentisphaerales > Anaerohalosphaeraceae > Anaerohalosphaeraceae bacterium. The sequence goes on along the minus strand of DAOSUR010000009.1, from coordinate 75,090 downwards.
GTGTCCGAAATCTCCTCTCGACTCAGCGAAACGGCCAAGAAGGAAATTGTCTGCCAATTTCTGAAACAAGCGGCCGTCGAGTCCGTCCTTCTTAAGGTGGCTCCAGAACGATTGAAGGAGTGGTTTGAAGAAACCTTAAAAAGCTACAATATCGATACACAAAGGAGATGAAAATGGACACGTATGTTGTGCAGACGGAGGGGCTGGTGAAGTATTATGACGGCCGGTCTGTTCTGAAAGGAGTGACTTTGAAAATTCCTCAAGGATGTATTTACGGTCTTTTGGGGCGAAACGGTGCCGGCAAAACCACGCTGATACGGATTTTGCTCGGTCTGGAAAGTCCGACCCGCGGAAGGGCTTTTCTTTTCGGGGAGGATTCGCAGATGCTTTCCAGAAAGACAAAAACCCGAATCGGGTATACGGCAGAAGGACATCCTTTAATCGGGACATACACGGCGGGCCGTCTGGCTGCTCTGTGCAGGGGGCTGGCCGGATGCTGGAATCAGAATCTTTTCGAGGAGTTGGCGGGTTTATTCAATCTGCCGATGAATCGGAAGGTCAAAGACCTGTCCGCCGGAATGAGGGCTCAGCTGAATCTGACTTTGGCGATGGCGGCAGAACCGGAGCTGCTGATTCTGGACGACCCGACCCTCGGGCTGGATACGGTTGTCCGAAGGCAGTTTCTTGAATTGGCGATTGACGTCATTCAGCGTCAGGGGCGGACAATTCTGTTCAGTTCGCATATTCTCAGCGATGTGGAACGTATTGCGGATCGAATCGGAATCTTGGTGAACGGACGGCTGGCGGCGGACTGCACCCTTGAGGGACTGAAAAACGGAATACGAAAATTTCGTGTGATTTTTTCCGACCAGGCTCCCGAGCGGCTTTACCTGACCGAATTAATCCGCCAGCACAAGGAGGGACGAGAGCTGGTCTTCACGGCCGCCAACTGGAATGCGCTGAAAATGAAAATGGTTCAGTCGCTGCAGCCGCAGGAGATTGTGGAAATCCCGATGAATCTGGAAGAAATCTTTCTCGAATGCACGAGAACGGAGCCGGTCTATCAGACGGTTTAACAGAAAGGAGCGGGCGATTATGTGGACGCTGATTCGAAGAGAAATCGAAGATATGTGGGTGTTTTATCTGGTGTTTCTGCTGTTATGGGTCGCTGCGGTTCTTTTGCTTGCCTCTGCGGCTTTTCGGGGGACGGAAGAGGCACTTCGTCTCAAAGAGGGGGTTGTGTACCCGTATCCGTTTCTGTGTGTGGTATTAGCGGTTCTGGGCGTTTCGCAGATGTATTTTGATCGGATGCGCCGCCTGTCGGCTTTTCTGCTGAGCCGGGGAACGGTTCGTCGGCAGGTTTTTGCAGCCCGGGTTGCGGCCGGTCTTATTCCGAACCTCTTTTTTACGGCAGGTCTGGGCGCTGTTTCGATGGTTCTGTTCAGGAACTTTGCGTTTTATAATGCGGCCTTTCGGAATGACCTGATTTCCTCTTTGATTTCCGGTTTTTTAGCGGGGACGGCTTGTTATGGAATCGGGCTGGCGGCGGGCTGGACGTCCAGCCGAGTCTTTCCGACACTCGGAACGCTGGGGCTGGTTATCATTGTGCTCAGTTTGCTGGTCATCAAGGGCTTTGATATTCAGGTGCAGATTCTCTTTCTGACAGCGACGGTTTCCGCCGTGCTTGTGGGCTGGGAAAGCTATCGAACTTCTTCTCTGTAAGGAGAGGGTTTATGACACGTACTGGAAATGGTTTGAAGATTTTTACGGCGGGCTTTCTGGTTCTTCTCTTATGGGCCATCCTTCTCTTCTGGGCGGATTGGCTTTGCCGAAACGGGATTGCTTCTGCAAACTCTCGCCGTGATGAGGTTTCTGTTGTGTTGCTGGAGGATGTGGATAGAAAAAAAGATCCGAACTTTTTCCCCTGTTCTCTTTTGGTTTCTTTGGGAAGTGACCTTCCTGCGAATGTATTGAGAGAGCCGGCATGGACCCCTTTGGCGGATGCCCCGCGTTCCGTGATTGAGAAAATTGCAACCGGATGGATTGTTTTCCAGTATGATGCAGAAAGCGGTCTGTTCGAATGTCAATACTGCAAAGGGAATCTCCGGCGGCAGAAGGGGGCGGCATATTATTTAGGTCCCGGAGGCATAAGCTCTGAAAAGAAAGAATCGCTCGGGCGATTTCGTGATCCGTTCGTTTATCAAGACGGACAGTGGGGAAAGTTTTTTATCTATGACCGACAGCTGCGGCAGTTTTTCCGTTTCAATCTGTGGGGAATGGGGCCGCGGTTTTCGGCCGGTCCCGTTCTGGGAGATTCCATAGAACCGATTCAATTTGGCTCATTGCAAAAGGGAAGGGAAATTGTTGTTATCGCCAAGGAAGCTCGTCGATGGAGGCCACCGAAGACAGGGCAGACCGGCGGTTATGCGGGACAATGGAGGTTGGAAACAGTTCCTTCTAATTTTCGTCTGGATACGGCTGGGCCCTGGCTGCTTATGCTGGAAGCAGACGGACAAATCCTGCGTCTGAATAAAGAAAGTCTCTGCATAGAAGGCCCCGCGGGACGTTTGCCTGCTCCGGTTGATCTGTTTGGCTCTCGGACAGAGGGACGACCGAACAAATTATCTGCATATCGGGTGTATCCTGTGTGCCGTGAGGAAAACGGCAGACTGGTCTATTATGGCTGCTGTGCCGCCTCCGCGGCTCCCGAAGGGGTCGGTTTGGCTGTCGAGTGTTTTGATGCTCAGGGGCAGCTGACGGGCAGAAATCTGTTTCATTCCGCTGCGGAGGATTCTGTTTCAGAAAATTATGAAGTGGAACTGATGAGCCGTCTTTTCGAACGGGGGGACGGAGCGCTGGCGATAACCGCCCGCTTTTTTGCCGATTCGCTGCAGCCGGCGGTTTTTCACGGTTTGTCATTTCTGTGTGCGGAGGCAATCGAGCCGCGGGCCGGTATGAGGGCGTTGTTTATCCGTCCTCACAGTTTTATCGGGATTCTTCGAAGGTGTCGGCAGATGAGTCTTCCTTCACAGCTTTTTTCGACCTTTTTGATGCTGCTGCCCTCGCTTTTCGTGGGTCTTTGGGTCGGGCTTTGCCTCCGCAGGAAGTTCCTTTCGTTCGGCGGCTCGTCCCGGGCTGCGCGCGGGTGGTTTGCAGCGGGGATTTTGTTCGGGATACCTGCATGGATTACATTCAATCTGGTGCGGCCCAAAGAAAAAATGGTCACTTGTCTGAATTGCGGTTCGCTGAGGCGGCCGGACCAGATGAGCTGTCATGTCTGCCGGACGGGGTGGGATTTCAAGGGGCTGGAATCGCCGGATTGGTGCCTGGTGGAACCTTTGGAGGAGTCGGAGTCACCGGTTGGTCCTGCGATGTCAGAACGGCAAACGGAGTTATAAAATATCCGGTTTGATGAGCCAGTTTAGCTGCCAGAGGCCGTCGTCATTACGCTGCAGACAGACCACACCGGCTTTTTCGAAAAGCACGGGTTCGGCGTCTGCACTGCCGCAGAGCAGCAGACCGGCCAGCCGCGACAAAAACGGCAGGTGTCCGACAATCATCAGGTCGGTTTGGGCTTTTTCAATTTCCTCGGCAATCGGCTCCGGGTCGCCATCGGGAGAAAGCCCGTCGTGCTTGTGCAGGGGGCAGGGCCCCTTTACAGCGGCGTGGAAGAGTTTGGCCGTCTGGAGGGCCCGCGTTTTTCCGCTGTGCCAGACGGCTCCGACGGAGATGCCCAGCCGTTTCACAAACTCTGCGGTCTGCTGGGCCTGCCAGTATCCTTCCTCTGTGAGGGGTCGGTCTGCATACTGCTCTTTCGGGAAGGCCTGAGCATGCTGAATCAAATACAGATTCATTGCCTGTCCTCTTGCTTTGCTGTTCATTTATACGGAGCACTGACGGATCATTTCATCACAGTGACGGCGCCATCCTTCCGGTCCGTGTTCCGCGAAATAATGGAATGATTCGTCGCTGGCCAGTTTTCCCAGCAGGGCTTTCCGCTGGTCACTGTCGGGAATGGTTTCGATGATGCGGGAGCGGACTTTGGCCAGTTCATCCACAAAACGACCGTGTGCGTCCGTGAAGATTTCTTCTAATTTCTGCCGGAGATGACCGGCATAGGCCGGACAGTGCCCTTCGGTGCCGATGGCAATCTGCAGGTCGCCGCGTTTGACCACGGCCGGCACAAAGAAGTCGCACAGTTCGGGCTGATCTACCACATTGCAGAGGATTTCGAGCTCCTGGCAGTCTTCATAGATGCGGCGGTTCAGGTCTGGATTGTTGGTGGCGGCAATCACGAGGGCGGCGGAGACGAGAAAATCTTTCCGGTAGCGGCTGAGGATGATTTCTGCATTGAGCTGAATCAGCACCTCTTCAATTTCAGGCAGGATATGTTCAGCGACTACGGTAACGCGAGCTCCCGCCTCTGCGAGCCCCTGCACTTTTCGAAGGGCTACGGGGCCGCCGCCAATAACTACAGCCCGCCGGCCGGCCATTTCCAGAAAAATCGGGTATTTGGCCATGCCTTTATTATATCTTTTGCGGAGGCAGGAGGGCAATCTTTTTTCCAAAATAAAAAGGATACAAGTTCGGATTTCCAGGGGGAAATTTTGTCGAAAATCCGTCTTTTATTCCTATAATAGGGCGTTGATGAGTGCTTTTTCGGAAATAAGAATTCAGACCCCTTTGAAAGACGAGCAAATCAGCCGGCTTCGGGCCGGGGACTGGGTGCGTCTGAACGGGGTTGTTTATGCGGCCCGCGACCAGGCGCATCGGCGTCTGTGTGCCCTTTTGGAAGCCGGACAGCCGCTTCCGTTTGACCTGAAAGGGGCGGTAATTTATTATGTGGGGCCGACACCGGCTGCGCCGGGGCGTGTAATCGGCTCGGCCGGTCCGACGACCTCGGCCCGAATGGATGCCTTTGCGCCGGCCCTCTTTCAGGCCGGGCTGAAGGGCACGATTGGGAAGGGATACCGTTCCAAAGAGGTTCAGCAGGCCCTTCGGCAGTATCGGGCGGTCCATTTTTCGGCGATGGGCGGCTTTGGGGCGCTTTTGTCGAAACATATTGCCGCCAGCCGAATTGTTGCCTATGAGGAGTTAGGGCCGGAGGCGATTCGGGAACTGGTGCTGGAGGATTTTCCGGCGGTTGTGGCGTATGATTGTTTTGGAAACAGTGTTTATCCGCGAGGACGTCAAGAATGAAAGCAGCAGTAATCGGGATGCTTCAGTCCGGCAAGAGCACGCTGGTGTCCGCTGTCAGCGGCAAACCGCCGGTTCCGCCGGGGGCACCGGAGATTCATGAGGTGATGGTGCCGGTTCCGGATGAGCGGCTGGACTGGCTGACGGAATTATACAAACCCGCCAAGACAGTCCATGCGACGATTGACTGCCTGGACCTGCCGGGACTGAATTTTACGGATGAGCACGGGCGGGCCGCCGCCCGCAAACTGTTTGGGCAGCTTCGGACGGTTGATTTGTTTGTTGCCGTTCTTCGGGCGTTTGAGAACGATTCCGTACCGGCGTATCGGAACCGAATCGACCCGCGCAAGGATTTGGAGGAGCTGAAGACCGAGATGCTGCTGGCCGATTTGGAGCTGGTGACCAATCGGATTGACCGGCTCGAAAAGCAAATGCACAAACCCACAAAAACGCAGGCCCGGGACAAGGAGGAACTGGCCCTTCATCACAAACTCCAGCAGGTGCTCGAATCGGAAAAACCGCTTCGTCAGGCGGCCCTGAATGCGCAGGAGCTGGAGCTGATTAAGCCGCTGGGGTTTTTGACGCTGCGTCCGATGATGATTGTGGTCAACGTCGGCGAAAAGCAGGTTGGGCAAACGATGGATTTGGGGGCGGCGGCGGACGGGGCGGAGGTGATTTGCCTGTCGGCGGAGATTGAAAGCGAACTGGCGCAGCTGGATGCGGAGAGTCGGGCGGAGTTTATGAAGGATTTGGGGATTACCAAGCCCGCCTCAGCTCAGTTTGTGCAGAGTTGTTATCGAACGCTGGGGCTGATTAGCTTTCTGACTGTCGGCAAAGATGAAGTGCGTGCCTGGCCGATTCGGGCCGGCACCATTGCTCACGAGGCGGCCGGCAAGGTTCACAGCGATATTCAGCGGGGCTTTATTCGCGCGGAAACGATGTCGTATGAGGATTTGCGCCGGCTCGGAGACGAAAAAGCCGTCAAAGCCGCCGGACGGATGCGGCTGGAAGGCAAAACCTACGTTGTTCAGGACGGCGACATCATCTGTTTTCGGTTTAATGTCTGATTAAAATTCAAAAAGCAGACCGGCGAGCGCGGAGAGGGTATAATCTTTTTCCACAATAGGGCTGTCGGTGATTTCGTTGTCCAGCCATTCAAGGTTCATCAAACCGAAAAGAGACCATTTCTCGGAGAGTTTATAGTTCAGCTGGACTCCTGTCAGCCAGCCGAGGGAACCGCCGACACTGTAAGCATTGCGGCCGGGTGCTGATTCAGAGGTCCGCACGCCGTAGTAGTAGTCGTTTAATTGTTTGTTTCTCCAGTTTACGCCGAAAGACGGAGTGAGATTAAGTGATTGAATGTCCAGTATGTCTCGAAAGGTTTTTCTCAAAGTCAGTCGACTTTCCCAGCCGCTGTGTTTGTCTAAAATGTCGTGGCTGAAGTCCAGCGACAGTACCGCAAAATTCAAGTCGTGAAGGTACCGCACGCCGAGTTCGAGGGTAGAGTCTCGGTCTGACATGCCGTCTAAATATCGGCTGTCGTTGTTGTTATACCCCTCCGTCCGGATACGTGCCAGCCCTTGGAAAGCCCAACGGTTTTCCTCACCAAAAAGAGAATATGTGGCAACCGGGCCGAACAATGTTAATTTGGGGCCCTGATAAATGAGAAGCGGGAGGGCATAGCATTCTGATTCGACGCCTTTGTAAGGTTTTTGCAGGGTCAGAAGCCCGCCGCCTGCCCACAGTTTGCCGACAGATTCAGCTTCGCTGCTGTTTTGTTCTGCGTCGGAGACGGCGGACAACGAGAGGATGATCAGAATAAGATTGTTTCGCATGGTTTGCTCCTCGAATTCTTTTTGTTTTGGTTTATTCTAAAGAGAAGCGGATGAACTACAAGAATTTTCTTATGAGGGTGAACAGCGGGGTAATCAAGGCGTAAAAATAAAAAAAGAAAGGAGACCGGAAATGAGCAGAATTCTTTACATTCAGGCATCGCCAAGGAAGGAGCGGTCAAAATCCATCCAGGTTGCGGATGCCTTTGTCAAATCGTACCTAAAATCCCATCCGGCAGATACCGTAGAAAAGCTGAATCTTTTCGAGGCGGATTTGCCGTCCTTTGACGGATTGGCGGTCCAGGCCAAATATACAATTCTGCACGGCCAAAAGCACACGGCACAGGAGCGTGAGGTTTGGGATAAGGTGGAGAAGGTTATCGAGCATTTTAAGAATGCAGACAAGTATGTTTTTGCCGTTCCGATGTGGAATTTCGGGATTCCCTGGCGGTTGAAGCAATATATCGATATTCTTGTGCAGCCGGGGTATACCTTCCGGTTTGGGCAGAACGGCTATGAAGGACTGGTTCGGGGAAAGCCGGCCATGGTGATTTACTCCCGCGGCGGCAGTTATCCGGCGGACAGTCCTTTTGATTTGCAGAAAAAATATTTCGAATTGATTCTCAGCTTTATTGGTTTTGAACAGATTGGTTCGCTTCTTGCGGAGCCGACGCTGGCGGAACCGGCGGAGTCGGAAAAAGCGGTTCAGCGTGCCCTCGAGCAGGCCCGAAAGGCGGCGGAAACCTTTTGAACGGTCTTCTTAAAAAATACTTGCTCTCCGGAAAGATGCGGTTTATGCTTTGGTTCAAATGCTGAACTTTGTTGGGTTCAGCAGCCAAAAGGAACCGTGATTTCGGAGGGCCTGTTATGAAATCATCCTTTTCTTGCCTGCATTTCCTGTTGTTGGTGTTGGGGATTTCCACGGTCATTTCTTTGTCGGCATCGGCACAGACAGCCGGAACCGGTGGGCCCGGCAGAGGGCTTTGGGGCGATTGGGAACTGAAAGTCAAATTTGAGGACCGCGAGATGGATGCCCTTGTTTCCTTTAGTCGGGATGAAAACGGCAATCTGAAAGGCGATTGGGTCAGTTTCTGGGGAGTGGCCGAGTTGAAGGATATCCAGTTTGAGGACGGCAAGCTTCGTTTTGAGCAGATTGCCCGGTTTCGCGGGGAGGAATACCGGTCGAAGTTTTCCGGCACGGTAGAAGAGGATAAACTGTCCGGAACCCTTTCGGGTGAGCGGGGAGATTCGGAAATCACGGGTCGTCGGCTCCCTCGCATTCCGAGAGCAGTCGGAACGTGGAATCTCAAATACAGGGTCGGTGAGCAGGATGTTGAAGCCAAACTGATTATTCAGATGGATAAAGAGGGCAATCTGACCGGCCAGTGGCAATCGGCTCCGGTCGAGAGCGAAGTATCGGATGTGAAGTATGAACGCGGGACCCTTACGCTGAAGCGAAAAATCAAGATGGGCGACCGTCAGATGGATACGACTTTTGAAGGAACCATCGACCGCCAGAGCGGTCTGCTCAAAGGAACGCTGAAATCGGAAATGGGGGATATTGCTGTGGAAGGAAGCCGCTTTGGGGAAGCCCTGATCGGCAGCTGGGACCTGGAGATTGTTACGGAGCAGGGACCTTACAAGCAGCGGCTGCGTGTGAATCCGGACCTGAGCGGTCTGTACGGGACCCTCCCGATTGAAAAGATTGAGTTTGACGGAACGAAGGTTTCCTTCAAGGCCAAACGGGAATTCGGAGAACGGACATTTGAAATCAGCCTGGAAGGCAAACTGGCGGATTCAAAACTGACCGGCCAGATTACGACGATGCGCGGCACCCAATCATTCGAAGGGCGAAAGATTGTCCGTGCTATGGGGCGTCCGGCCGGTGCCCTTCCGAATTGATTTCTGCAAAGCAGGAAGGTCTGCTGACCGATGTCGGCAGACCTTCTTTTCTGCGCCGTTGATTTCTTCGGCAGTCTCTGCTAAACTGCCGCTATGAAGCTTGTTTGCTGCGGTGTCAGTTTTCGTGATGCTCCCTACGAAGCGAGGGAAAAACTGGCTTTTTCTGAAGAACGCCAAAGGAGTCTGCTCCGGGCTCTGAAAGGGCATTCATCTGTTCAGGAATCCGTGATCCTGTGTACTTGCAATCGAACGGAGCTTTATCTGACCGTGGAGAAGACCGCCGACAGTGCAGGATTGCTGGAAGAAGTGATACGGGGGATGGACCCTTCCGCCGCCGACTCCTGGCACCGTTATGCAAAAGAATATGTCGGAACAAAAGCGGTGGAACATCTTTTCGCCGTGGCCGCCGGACTGGATTCTCAAATGCTCGGCGAGCATCAGATTATCAGCCAGCTGAAGGCGGCGTATGCGCTGGCCAATGAAGAACAGACCACCCGCTACCTTTTTCATCGGCTGATGCATCGAGCGTTTCGCGCATCCAAAGAGGTGCGCAGCCGGACAATCCTTCAGTCCGGAACCATTTCGCTGGGGGCGGCGGCGGTGGAACTGGCCTGGAAAGAAATGTCCCTGCCGGGCGCTAAAGTGCTTCTGCTGGGGGCCGGCGAGAATGCGGAGCTGGTGGGCCGTCTTTTGGTGAAGGTCGGAATTGGTCAGTTGTGGATTGTCAGCCGGCGTCTGGAATCCGCCCGTCAGCTGGCCGCTGCGCTTCGGTTCGGACAGCCGGCGGAGTTTGGTTCGCTGGGGGATTTGCTGGGGCAGGCTGATTTGGCTGTCTGCACGACGGCTTCGCCGACTCCGCTGATTACGGCCGCTGAGCACTCCTATCTGCTCACTCAGCGAAGCCGGCCGATTCTGATTCTCGATTTGGCGATGCCCAGAGATGTGGAGCCGGCGCTGGGGGAGATTGCGCAGGTTCGTTTGTTTAATCTGGATGATTTGAACCGACAAACGGAGGCAAGCCGTTCTATTCAGGTTGAACAGATTCAGCAGGCCGAGCAGATTGTTGCCGAACATGCACAGCGGTTTGCGGCCTGGCTGGATTCGCTTCAGACAGCGGATCTTGTCAGCGATTTATCCTCCCGCTACAGGCAGCTGGCTCAAAAGGAGGCCCGGCGTTATCAGCGGTATTTCAGCAAGTCGGAACATGCCCAGCTTCAGCGGTTTGCCGAGTCGCTGGCCCGCAAGATTCTGCACGGCCCGATTTCGTATCTCAAGCAGTGCGGCAGCCAAGAGCCCTCCGGGGATTTTTTGGGCGTGCTGGATGTGGTGCGGAAGATGCTGCTGGAAGACCCACCGAAAAAGAGACAAAAGGAATGACCCTGCTCCGTGCAGCCACACGCGGTTCGAAACTGGCCCTGATTCAGACCCAGCGGGTAATTGATGCCCTGCAAAAGGTTTGTCCGGGATTGTCTGTGGAGATGCAAATCCTCCGGACACAGGGCGACCAGCAGGCGGATGCTCCGCTGTGGAAACTGGAAGGCAGCGGTTTTTTTACCGCCCGTCTCCAGCAGGCGCTGCTGGAAGGGGCGGCGGATTTTGCCGTTCACAGTTTCAAGGATTTGCCGACCCAGACGCCGGATGGCCTGTGTATTGCGGCGGTGCTGGAGCGGGATTTTCCGGAGGATGTTCTGCTGGCCCGCAGGCCCATCCGGAACCTTCAAGAGCTGCCGCCGTCGGCCTGTGTGGGCACTTCGAGCATTCGCCGGCAGGCCCAGCTTCTTCGGCGGCGGCCCGATGTACGGGTTGAGCCGCTTCGGGGCAATGTCGAAACACGTCTGCGAAAGCTGCAGGAGGGGCGCTATGATGCCGTCATTCTGGCTCGTGCCGGACTGGAGCGGCTGGGGATACACGGCTGGAACGGGCTGATATTGGACCCGCTGGATTTCCTGCCGGCACCGGCGCAGGGAGTCATTGCGGTCGAGATTCTCCGGGAAAATGAGCGTTTGTTCGAATTGTTCCAAACGATTCATCATGTTCCGACGGCGGCGGCGGCCCAGGCGGAACGCCGGATTCTGGCTCGACTTCATCCCGGATGCCATGCGCCGGTCGGGGCCTATGCGGCAATAGAAAACGAGCAGATTACGCTGACGGCTTTCGCGTCGGGCCCGCAGGGACATCCTTTCCTGAAAGAGCGGATTTGCGGGCCGGTCCGGAATGCGGTAGAATGGGCGGATTGTCTGGCCGAGCGGCTGATTGAGCAGGGGGCTCTGGAGATTTTAAAAACGAATGCATAAATCCAAAATCTATTTTGTTGGGGCGGGTCCGGGTGATCCGGCGCTGATTACCCTGCGCGGGGCACAGCTCCTTCGTCAGGCCGACTGTGTGATTTTCGACGGACTGGTCAATGAGGTCCTGCTGGAGGACTGCCGGCCGGACTGCGAATGTCTCTGTGTCCGCAAACGAACAGGGGAAACCCCTTTTACGCAGGAGCAAATCAATCGGCTGCTGCTGGAGAAAGCCGCTCAATATCCGGTTGTTGTACGGCTCAAAGGAGGAGACCCCGGTTTTTTCGGCCGGACGGCGGAGGAAATCCAGACTTGTATTCAGGGGGGAATTGATTTTGAGGTGGTTCCCGGCGTGACGGCGGCTTCTGCGGCGGCGGCTTATTCCGGAATGTTCCTGACCGACCGGCAGTTCAGCTCACAGGTTCTTTTTGTAACCGGTCAGGAGGCCCCCGACAAAAATGAATCTTCAATTGACTGGGATTTCCTGGCCGGCTTTCGCGGCACAATCGCCTTTTATATGGCGATGAGCAATCTGGAGCAGATTGTTGCGTCCCTTTTGGCAAACGGCAAACCGGCGGATACCCCGGCGGCGGTGATTCAGAACGCCAGTCTGCCGCATCAGCGTCTGGTTCAGGCGTCTTTGGAGCGGATTGCTTCGGTCTGCCGGCAGGAGGGGATGGACGCACCGGCTATCGTATTGATTGGACCGACAGCCGTCTATCGGGAGGAAACGGACTGGTTTCGCCGTCGCCCGCTGGCGAGCAGGACTATCCTGATTGCCCGTGATGAGGAGGGGAATCGTTCATTGAGCCGACGGCTGAATGAATTGGGAGCCGACGTGCTGGGTTTGCCTGTGCTTGCCGTGCGAAACTTTGCCCAGACCGGTGCGGCGGATACGGCCCTGAATCAGCTGGAAGAGTTTGACTGGGTTGTTTTTACCAGCCGGCGCGGAGTGGAGTTTTCGCTGCAACGATTGGGTGAGCTGGGGAAAGATGCACGGGCTTTTGGTCGGGCCCGGATTGCCTGCATCGGCCCGGAGACTGCACGGGCTTTGTGCGAGTACGGTTTGCGGGCTGATTTTGTTCCGACGACGTTTACCGGTCAGGCGCTGGCGGAGGAATTGTCTGCGAAGGAGCCGCCGGCCGGAAAGAAATTTCTGCTGCTGCGTTCCGCCGTTGCTCCGGATGACCTTCCGAAGTCCCTGCAGCGGCAGGGGGCGGTTGTGGAGGAAGTTTCGATTTATACAGCGGAACCGGCGGAGCTGCCCGCTCGGCAGATTGAACCAGTCCTGGGGCGGTTGAGCCGGCGGAAGATTGACTGGATTCTTTTTGCGAGCAGTTCGGCCGTATCCGCTTTTTTGAAGGTTGTGCCGAAGGAAACTGTGCTCAAAAGCGGGGCAAAAATCGCCTCCATCGGCCCGAGCACGACCCGTCGGCTGCTGGAGGAAGAGCTTCCGGCAGCCCTTGAAGCACCCGTGCATACCCTGGAGGGGCTCACAGAGGCCCTGATTCGCTATTATGATTAATATCAGCAAATTGTATTGCGGCAAGTCCGGCCGGTCGGATGAGCTGCGTTATCCGCCGCATCGGAATCACAAGCCGATTGTGGTGTTCAACTGTACCCGGCGGTGCAATCTGCTGTGCCGTCACTGCTACAGCCATGTGCGGAGCGGCGGAAAGGAGCCCGAGCTGACGACGGAACAGGCCCGGCGGCTGATAGGCCAGATTGCCGATTACGGCTGTCCGGTTCTGCTGTTCAGCGGCGGAGAACCGCTGCTTCGCGAAGACCTATTTGCTCTGATTGAATGTGCCTGCTGCAGAGGGATTCGCACCGTTTTATCCACGAACGGCACGCTGATTCAGGATTCAACCGCTGAGCGTCTGGCGGCTCTGGGGGTCAGTTATGTCGGGATTTCGCTGGATGGGCCGGCGGAGTTTCACGATGATTTTCGGCAGGTCAAGGGGGCTTTTGCCGCGGCCGTGGAGGGAATTCGCTCCTGCCGCCGGGCGGGAATTCCTGCGGGCATTCGGTTTACAATGACGGCGGACAATATCAGGCAGATTCCTTTGCTGTTTCAGATTGCGGCGGACCTGGATGTGCGGCGCATCTGCTTTTATCATTTGATTCGGACCGGCCGCGCCGAAGACCTGGTGGAAGCGGTACCTTCCGCGGCTTTGGTGCGGGAGGCGATGGATTCGATTCTTTCCTGTACGGAGCGAATGACCGCCGCCGGACAGGCGGATGAAGTGCTCACGGTCGGCAACCATGCGGATGGGCCGTATATTCTGATGCGGCTGCGGCGGCTGTCTTTGGAGCGGGCGGCTGATGCGGAGGTGCTGCTCCGGCGGGCGGCCGGCAACCGCATCGGACAGAACATTGCCGCCGTGGACTGGGCCGGACGGGTGTATCCTGACCAGTTTTGGCGGAGTTATTCGCTTGGGAATATCCTCGAAAAGCCGTTTGCCCAAATCTGGGAGAACCCGGCCGAACCGGTTCTGACGATTTTGCGGAACAAAAAGAAGTATCGGGACCCTCGGTGCCGGCGCTGCCGGTGGTTTGATTTGTGCGGCGGCAATTTTCGTTCATTGGACGGAAGCGCCAATATCGAGTTATGGCGGAATGAGCCGCCATGCTATTTGACGGAAGAAGAGATTGCACTGGAGCAGGAGTAAGACTATGGGATTTCCTCAAATGCGAATGCGTCGTCTGCGGGCCGGTTCGGCTATGCGTCGTCTGACTGCCGGAACCAGGCTGAGCGTGAATGATTTGGTTTCTCCGCTTTTTGTCTGTCCGGGCGAAAATATCAAAAAGCCCATTCCTTCCATGGACGGCTGTTTTCACTTTTCACCGGATACCCTTGTGCGGGAAGCACAGGAAATCTGCGAGTTGGGGATTCCGGCCGTTCTTTTGTTCGGTCTGCCTTTGCGAAAGGATGCGCAGGGGTCGGAGGCTTGGTCGGAGGACTCGGCGGTCTGCCGGGCCGTTCGTGCTGTGAAGAAGGCCGTACCGGATTTGCTGGTCATTACGGATGTTTGTCTGTGTGCCTATACGGAGCACGGCCACTGCGGCCTCATCCGCGATGGAAAAATTGACAACGACCAGACTCTTCAGTGTTTGGCTCGAACGGCCCTGGCTCATGCCCGTGCCGGAGCGGATGTGGTGGCTCCGTCGGATATGATGGACGGACGAATCGGGATGATTCGCCAGACGCTCGATGAGGCGGGATTTTCGGAGACGGCTGTTTTAAGTTATGCCGCCAAGTATGCATCGGCTTTCTACGGGCCGTTTCGGGAGGCCGCCGACAGTGCCCCGGCCTTCGGCAATCGCAAAACGTATCAGATGGACCCGGCGGCTTCCGTGCGACAGGCGATGCGGGAGATAGCCCTCGACATAGAAGAAGGGGCGGATATGGTGATGGTTAAGCCGGCGCTGGCGTATCTGGATGTGATTGCCGCCGCTCGGCAGCGATTTGATGTGCCGCTGGCGGCTTACAATGTCTCCGGGGAGTATATGATGGTCAACCAGGCCGCAAAGGCGGGACTGATGGACCGACGGGAAGCCATGCTCGAAACCCTGTTGGCGATTAAACGTGCCGGTGCGGATTTTGTAATAACATATTTTGCCAAAGAAGCTGCGGCAGTGCTGAATGGATAAGCCCTTGAGAAAACCTCGGATTGCGGCCTTTGAGATTACGCGGCGGTGTCCGCTTCATTGTCGGCACTGCCGCGCGGCTGCCGACGGGCATAAGGAGGATGCTTTGACCACGAAGGAATGCATCTCCATCCTGCGGTCGCTGGCCTCCTTTGGGCACTGTGTGGTCATTCTGACCGGAGGAGAGCCGATGGCCCGTGCGGATTTCTTTGAGATTCTTCAGGCGGGCCGGCAGACGGGCTTGCGGATGGCGGCGGCAACCTGCGGCTGGTATCTGGATGAGGCGGCCGCCGAACGGCTCAAAAAGGCGGAGCTGTTGTCGATTTCTTTTTCGCTGGACGGTGCGGATGCGCAGACGCATGATGCCTTTCGGGACAGCCCGGGGGCTTTTCAGACGACAATGAAGGCCGTTCAGACCGCCCGCAGAGCGGGGCTGGATTTTCAGATTAACACCACAATTACCAAACGGAATCTGGAGCAGATGGACCGGATTGCCCGGCTTGCGGAGGAATTAGGGGCCTTCTGCTGGAATCCCTTTATTCTCGTGCCTGTCGGGCGGGGCGAGTCCATTCGAGACCTGCTTCTGGAACCGCAGGAATATGAATCTCTTCTGGAGCATCTGAGCCGGATGAAAGGTCGGCTGTCGATTGAACTTCGGCTCACCTGCGGGCCGCAGTTTGCCCGTGTGTGCCGACAGCAGAACCTGCCGAAGGCCGAGAGAGTGCCCGGCTGTCTGGCGGGAGAAGATTTTGTCTTTATTAACTGGCGGGGGGATGTGCAGCCCTGCGGGTTTCTGGAGGTTTCCGCAGGCAATCTGCTCCAAAGAGATTTTGCGTCAATATGGAGGGAGTCGGAATTGTTCGGCCGTCTGCGAAATCTGCACGGCTACAAGGGGGCCTGCGGGAACTGTGCGTATTTGACGGTGTGCCGCGGCTGTCGAGCCCGGGCACTGGCGGTTTACGGCGATTATCTCCAGCAGGACCCGGTCTGCCGGCTGGCCCAGAATATCGAGGAACGGAAGCTATGAGCAGCGACTCACTGACCGCTTTTCAAAAAGAGGTGCTGGCCGTTCTCGAAGGGGGCATTGAGGTCATCGCAGAACCGTATCATTCCATTGCCCGGCGATTGGGCTGTTCCGTGCAGCAGGTTCTGGAGGAAATTGAAAGGCTCAAAAAGCAGGGCCTCATCCGCCGGTTTCGAGGGCAGCTCGATTATCGCTTGTTGGGCAGAACGGCCTGTCTTGTGACGGCCTCAGTACCGCCCGACCGAATGGAGCAGGTTAACACGCTCGTCCGGGAGCTGCCGGGGGTTTCTCATCAATACATAAGAGACCACTTGTTTAATCTCTGGTTTACGCTGCAGGCGGAGTCGGAGGAACAGATTCAGCAAACTCTGGCCGACTTGTCCAGCCGCTGCGGCCTTGTTTTTTATGCTCTGCCGGCAATCCGGATGTTTAAACTTCAGGTGCGGTTTCTGGCGGCCCCGCCGGCTGATGAAAGAGCGGACGCCGGTTTTCAACCATCAGAACCGGTGAAACTGAACGAGCGGCAAAAGCGGGTTTTGATGTTTCTGCAGAGCGACTTTCCGGTTGTTCCGCATCCGTTCGCCCAGTGCCCCGAGATGGCGGAAATGGATTGTCTGGACGCGGTTCAGGAATTGATGCACAAAGGGATTTTGAAGAGAATTGCCGCTGTGCTGAATCATTATCGGCTCGGTTTTGCTGTCAATGCGATGGTTTGTGCGCAGGTCCCGGAGGACCGAATTGAAGCCGCCGGTGCCTCGCTGGCTTCGTTCCGTCAGGTGAGCCACTGCTATCAGCGGCGAACTTTTCCGGGCTGGCCGTATAATCTGTTTGCGATGGTACACTGCCGCAGTGAGGAGGAGCTGAACGGCTGGATTAAACAGGCCGAAAAGGCGGCAGGACCGGGTGATTGGGTGATATTGAGAACCGTTCGTGAAATAAAAAAAGAACCCGTCCGGCTTGATTTTGCCTGACGGGTTCCTGTTTTTGTTCGTGATGGGGATTACCAGCTGTCTGTTCGGAAGGAAGAGGCGGGCAGCCCTTCTTTGTTGAACAGATTCGGCTGGGCCGAGTTGGTAAATCCGTATCGGACGGCAGCGGGTTTGGGTACGTCCGGGCTGGAAACCACCACCGTGTCCCCTTCAATGACTGCCGCAGCCGGAACAAATTTGCGGTCTTCTCCGGCGATGGCAAAGTGTGTCAGCGGCCCGCCCTTGGCCGTAAGTCCTGAACCGACATGGTCGAAAAAGAGCCGGATTTTATTGCCCTCAATCTTCATTTCCCGATAAAGCGGCCCGGAATAAACCAGATTTTCCCGGCCGTATGTCTTGGCTAATGCCCACAAAGCCAGCCGTTTGGCGACATCCAGTTTGTTGGTGGGGTGGATGTCCTTCGGATTGCCGATATCCATTGTCACGGCCATGCCGCTGTTGTTCAGGAGAGATAGAATGTGGAACTGGGCTTCCCGCAAGAGAGCACTGGTTGGGTCATCCGGATTGCCGTAATCATAAGGAGCAATCTGGACATAATAGAAGGGGAAATCACCGCGTCCCCATTTCTTTCGCCAGTCCTGCACCATAGCGGGCAGGAGCCGCTTATACTGTTCGCCCCGGCCGCAGTTGGATTCGCCCTGATACCACAGGGCCCCGCGCACTCCGTAAGGAATCAAAGGGGCAATCATCGCATTGTACAGTACCGTCGGCAGATTCTGGTCCAGCGGTCTCAGGTCCATATAGCCGGGCAGGTCGTTGTAGGAAATGCTGAGCTTGTATTTCCATTCTCCGGCCAGCGAAACGGCTTTGTCCGGCTCATCCTTCGGGTAAATCCGCACTTGGTCAGGCTGGCCGTATAAACCTCCGCCGCCCATATGGTCCCAGATGCGAATGGCCAGCAGATTTTTGCCCGCCCGCGCTGTGCCCGGTTGAATGCCATAACGGCGATGGATGTTGTAAAAATCGGTCTGGCCGATTTTTACGCCGTTCAGCCAGGTTATATCGACGTCGTCAATCGGTCCCAGTTCAAGAACCAGCTCCTTTTGCGTCCAGTCGGCCGGGAGCGTGAAGGTGTATCGGTTCCAGACGATTCCGTCCAGTTTATCCAGACCGTCCTGATTCCAGAGACCCGGTACAGGCATTGCTTTCCAGCCGCTGTCGTCGTACGATTCCGAATACCATTGTCCGGGCAGACCGGGTTCCTTTTGGATGATTTGGCTGTTCCAGTCCTGCTGGAGCTGGCGAATCTGAGCACCGGTCAGGATGGGACGCTTAATTTGGTCCAATTCTTTCAATTGCGGTTCGAATTCCGGGAAAGACTGAATGGCATCCCGGCTTGTCCACGCTTCGGCGGGGGTTCCGCCCCAATAGGTTCCGATCATTCCGACAGGTACTTTGAGTTCATCACAGAGGATGCGGGAAAACAAATACCCGATGGCGGAAAAGGACGAAACGGTTTCCGGTGAGCAGACTTTCCATTGGCCGCTGCAGTCCGGCTGCGGGGTAGGAGCCGCGGCTTTATCAACCTGGAAGAGCCGGATTTGGGGATACTTGGCCGCCGCCTGAATCTCCGGA
This sequence comes from Anaerohalosphaeraceae bacterium, assembly GCA_035378985.1. Lineage (NCBI taxonomy): Bacteria > Pseudomonadati > Planctomycetota > Phycisphaerae > Sedimentisphaerales > Anaerohalosphaeraceae > Anaerohalosphaeraceae bacterium. Next base: position 56,636 of record DAOSUR010000009.1, on the reverse strand, counting down.
GCGGCATTTTCTATTCTGGATGTCGGCCATTCCATATTGGATTGACCGGAGCAGAACCACACTTCGCCGAGCAGGATATTTTGAATTGTAATTTTGTTTTTCCCCTGAATAGTCAGGGTATAAGGCCCGCCGGCTTCACCGGTTTTGAGGATAATTTTCCAGGTCCCGTCCGGTCCGGCCTTTACAGTCTGGCTGACCTGAACTTCCGGCTTCCAGGTGTGGGTGACGGTGATTGACTCATCCGGGTCAGCCCAGCCCCAAATGGCGACTTCACTGTTGCGCTGAAGAACCATGTTGTCGGACAGAATTGCCGGCAGACGGACATCGGCTGAACAGAAATTTGCCAGAACGGCCGCAATCAAAATCCCTTCGAACCTCTTCCAAGTTTTCATACAATGCTCCTTTGTTAAAACAGGAAAAAGTTTTGTTTGACAACCGGTCATTCTACTTTGTTTGGAAAGGGACATCAAGCAGATATTTATAAGTCGATTGTGTGATTCCTTCTTGAAGAATCGTGCCGGCTGCTGTAAAGTATCGCCGGTCTTGTTTGAGCGAAAGGAAGCGGTTTATGAAATGGCGTCAGACAGCGGTTTATTTGATTCTCGGCCTGTCGGCTGTATTTTTCATTTCCGGTGTGGTTCGCAAAATCAATCTGCTGCGTCAGAGGGCGTCCATTTCCAAAACGATTGCCGTTATTCCCAAAGGAACAGCTTCGATGTGGTGGGAGGTTGTGCGGCAGGGGGCCGCCAAAGCCGCTCAGGAACGCGGCTATCTCATTTCCTGGACAGGTCCGGAACAGGAAAGCGACCGGGAAAAGCAAATCCAGGCGGTTGAAGACGCCGTTGTAAAGAATGTTGTCGGGATTGTCCTGGGGCCCAACGATGCCAAAGCCCTGGCTCGTCCCGTGCAGAAAATCAAAGCCGCCGGCATTCCCTGCGTGATTATCGACTCAGCGGTAGAGGCCGACCCGGCGGATTATGTGTCGTTTGTGGCTACCGATAATTATCTGGGCGGAGCCAAGGCCGCTCGTCGGCTGGCGCAGGCCTGCGGCGGCAGAGGCAAAGTGATTTTGACGAAGTTTATTCAAAACTCCGCCTCGACCGACGCCCGTGCTCAGGGATTTCGGGAGACTCTGGCCCGCGAATTTCCCCAGATGCAGATTGCCGCGGAACAGTACACACTCGGCACGGTGGAAGATTCCCGCCAGAAGACGGTGGATATGCTGATGCGCAATGCGGATGTCATCGGCCTTTTTGCCGTTAATCAGCCGACAACGGTCGGGGCCTATAAGGCCCTGCAGAACCAGGAGCTGCTCGGCAAGGTGAAAATGGTCGGCTTCGATTCGGACCCGGTGGTGCTGGAAGGGATTGAAAAGGGAGGGGTTGAGGCCCTCGTGGTGCAGAACCCCTTTGCGATTGGATACGAAGGGGTTCGGATTTTAATTGAGGCCGTGGAGGGCCGATCGGTTCCGAAACAGGTTCCGATTGAAAGTATGATTGTCGAGCGGGAGAATCTCGAAGAGATGAAGCAGAAATTTCCGGCGGCGTTGGGACTGTAAGGAGGCGGCGTTTGGCGGGCGAACTGCAAATGCGGAATATCGTCAAGACCTTCGGCCCGGTCAAGGCTCTGCAGGGAGTTACTTTTACCGCTCGCCCGGGTACGGTTCACGCCCTCTGCGGGGAAAACGGCGCCGGCAAATCCACGCTGATGAAGATTCTGGCCGGCGTGTTTGAGCCCGATGCAGGAGAGATTTATCTGGATGGACAAAAGCGAACCTTCAGCGGCCCGCGGGATGCCCTGGAGGCCGGCATTTCGATGCTGTATCAGGAACTGGATCTGGCCGAAGACCTCACGGTGACGGAAAATCTTTTTTTGGGACGTGAAATCCGGGGACGCATTCCGTTCATTCTGAATCGAAAGGCGATGATAGACCAAACGGTCCGGCAGTGCCGGCTTTATGGGTTTGACCTGAATCCGCTGGCTCCCGTTCGGACCCTGACGGCCGGACAGTGCCAGATTGTCGAACTGCTCAAAGCCCTGATGCGCAGCGCGCGGATTTTTGTGATGGATGAACCGACTTCCTCGCTGACGGAGGCCGAAGCACAGCGGCTGTTTGAGATTATCCGCCGTCTTCGCGGGCTGGGGATGACGATTATCTATATTTCTCATCGGATGGAAGAGGTGGCTCGTCTGGCCGATGAGATTACCGTTTTGCGGGATGGAGCCGTGGCGGCTTCGGCTCCGGCATCCGAGATGGATATTCCGACGGTAGTTCGGCACATGGTCGGTCGGGAGCTGAAAGACTACTATCCGGTCCGCCGCTCGAATCCGGGGGCAGTGCTTTTTGAGGCGGACAATCTGAAGACGGCGGAGGGAATCGAAGGGGTTTCTTTTGCGGTGCGGTCCGGCGAGATAGTCGGAATGGCCGGGCTGGTCGGGGCCGGACGCACGGAGACGGCCCGCGCCGTGTTCGGGGTTCAGCCGCTGTTGCAGGGAACATTCCGCTGGCAGGGCAAACCGCTTGTGATTTCATCGCCCGCCGAGGCCATTCGGCAGGGCATTGCCTATCTGACCGAAGACCGCAAACGCACCGGGCTGTGCACCATTCTGCCGGCCGGCTGGAATATGACGCTGCCGAACTATCCCCGCATCGGAATGCGGTATCTTCTGCGTCTGCGAAAAGAGCAGGCGGTTTGCGAGGAATATGGGCGGAAAGTATCCGTTCGGTGGTCATCGCCCGGCGTGCGTGCGGCGGATTTGTCCGGAGGCAATCAGCAGAAACTGCTGATTGCCCGCTGGCTGATGGCTCAATCGCAGTTTTTGATTTTCGATGAGCCCACACGAGGAATCGATGTGGGGGCCAAACGAGACGTGTATCAGATGCTGGCGGACCTGGCCGAGCAGGGCAAGGCCATTCTGATGATTTCCTCCGAGCTGCCGGAACTGTTCGGCCTTTGCGACCGCATTTTGGTGATGCGCCGCGGACGTCTTGTCGCCGACCTGGAAACCCGAAAAACCACCCCGGAAGAAGTGATGCATTATGCCGCCGTGGAGGAGCCCAGACGATGAATCGTTTTGCCAAACAGCTGCTGCCGTTTTGTTCGCTGATTTTTATCATTTCGCTTTGGAGTTTTCTGGAGCCCGATAACTTTCTGTCTTTCCGAAACTTCAGCAATGTTCTCCGCCGTTCTTCTATCAACGGTATTATGGCGGCGGGGATGACCTTTGTGATTATCGCCGCCGGAATCGACCTGTCGGTCGGGTCGATGCTGGCTCTGTGCGGGATGGTCGGCTCGGCGGCGATGCTGTTTCTCAGCGGGGCTTCCTGGCAGCAGATTGCGGCGGGCAATTATGTCCCTCTGACGGCGTCAGCGATGTTCTGGGGAACGGTTGTCGGCGTGCTCTTTGGAGCTTTATGCGGCTGGATAAACGGAACGCTGATTACGCGGCTGAAACTGGCGCCTTTTATCGTCACGCTCGGCACAATGAGCATTTTCCGGGGGATTACCTATCTGATGAATGACGGCAAGCCGTTTGCCGTGTCGGATTATACCTTTCTGGATATCGGTACAATCGGGCCGTTCCCCGCATCAGTTGTGATTTTGGTGCTGGTGCTTGCGGCGGCGGCCTTCCTTTTGAACTATACCCCCTTTGGACGCTATGTTTATGCGGTGGGTTCCAATCCGGAAACGGCGTTTCATGTCGGCATTAACGTGCCTCGCATTCTGACGGTCATTTATACTCTGACAGGGGCCTGTACCGGCCTGGCCGCGATGATTACCACCAGCCGGGCCAGCTCCGCCCAGCCCACAGCGGGCATATCTCTTGAACTGGATGTGATTGCCGCCGTGATTATCGGGGGCTGCTCGCCCAGCGGCGGGAAAGGCACCCTGACCGGTACCATTATTGGAACCCTGCTGATCAGTTTCCTGCGGAACGGTCTGACGCTGCTGGATATTTCCACGAATGTTCAGCTGGTGGTCATCGGGGCGATTATCGTCTTGGCTGTGACGGCCGACCAGCTGGCAACCAAACGCCAGGCGTAAGTCGTTGACTGTCAGGTTAGAATCGGCAGGAAAACTCGATGTACAATTGTCGAGGCACCTCGTTATACCGGTCGGTTCCCCAGTCGTAGCCGCCTTCGGGGTGAGAGCGGTCCAGCAGGTTCATGCCTCCAACGGCGATTTCCGCCCGGTCGTTCCAGAGCCGCCGGGCCAGGCGGACATCCAGCCGCCAGAAGGGCTTGCCCGGAATGTATTCGAGGTATGGAGTGGCGGTGTCGGTCCAGTACAGCTGGGTGTTCAGCGTGGTGACTTCATCCAGTTTGAAGCGGTTTGTCAGACCGACACGATGCTTGGGACTTAAGATAATGCCGGTTTCACCGGTTCGCCAGTTGGTCAGCTCATTGCGTCTGGTTTGATGGAGATAGGTATGAAATCCCCGAACGAGCCACCATTTCGTCGGCTCCCATTCGATGCTGCTTTCCAGACCATATGTCGTAACATCGTATATGTTTTTCCACTGGTCATACCAATCGGTATCTGACCAGTCGGGGGGCCAGGTTGGGGTATATTGTACGAGGGCTTTATCAAGGGCCATCATATCCTTGTCCTGATTGAGATACCCCTCGATATTAACGGACAGGTTGTCGGCCCACTGACCGCGATAACCGAGTTCATAGGAAATCATCGTTTCGTTATCCAGCGAGTCATTTCCCTCGCCGATCAGGATGGTTCCGTCAGGGAACCCATCTGTGCCTTTATATTTCAGCGGTCCGCAGCGGAACATCTGCCAGAGGGTCGGGCGGCGGAACGAACGGGCAACGGCTCCGCGGAGGAAATGTTTGGGGGTAAACTCCCAGACCAGAGCGCTGTTGGCCGCCCAGTCAAAATGGGTCAGCTGGTTGTAATGCCCTCGCCAGCCGAGTGTCAGCCACAGATTATCAGCCAGCGTGATTTCGTCTTCAAAAAAGACGCTGCCCTGATTGTTATCGAAATCCTCCGGAATGGTATTCTTCTGGTCATTGAGCGGATGGCTGCGGTAGATGTCCCGCGTGAAATCAGCTCCCCAGACGATATTATGCCGGCCGGTCTGGTAATTATGCTGGATTTCGAGAATTTCTTCTCGGGAACGGATATCCGCCCGGTTGTAAAGCCAGTTGTTCGAGCCGGAGTAGTAGTTCGTTTGGTCCCAGCGGAAGATATAACTTTCCGTCCAGCGTATCTGCCAGACGCTTCCGTCCTCCAGCCGTTTCTCCCACTGGATATTGAAATAATCCAGCGTTTCGTTGTTGGAGTAGGCGTTCTGATGTCCGCCTGTCAACGTCAGGGTCGAGTCTTCGGACAATCGAACTTCCGCCCGGCCTGTGCTCAGGAAGGCGCTGTAGTCATCGGGCACTCGGCGTCCGTTTTCCCGAACAAATCCGTCGTTGGCCAGGTGTCCGAGCATGGCCCGCCAGGAGACATTGTCTGCCGTCCCGCCGTACCGGAGGAAACTGTGAATCAGACCGTTATTGCCGGCAGCGGCATAGGCGAGTCCTCCCTGCGTGTCAGCGGCTTTTTTGGTGATGATATTGATGACGCCGTTCATGGCATTGACGCCCCAAGCCACACCGGCGGACCCGCGAATGACTTCAATGCGTTCGATTTCCTCCAGGAAAATCGGGTGCAGATAAAAAAGGGCTCCGCCCAGATAGGGGTCATACAAGGGCCGTCCGTCCAGGAGAATCTGCATTCGTTCATTGTTCCATTTGACATACCCGCGGCTGCCGACGGCTGAAACCAGGCCTTTGGTTTGGAATACATCCATTCCGGGAACCATCCGGAACAGGTCGTCAATGCGGGTCGGGCCGGCCTGCCGGATATCCTCGGCGGTGAGGATATAGACGGCCCGTGAGGCGCGGCTGATAGACTGGGGTCGGCGGGCGGAGGAGGTGATTTCAATTTCCATCAGAGCTTCCAGCGGCAGTTCGAACAGGTCCGTCTGAGTCGAAAGGGTTTCCTTTGTTTCAGCGGCTGCACAGGCCAGCGCTGTGCCCAGAAGAAAACAGCAAATTCCTTTCCATCGCTTCAATTTTGTCTCCTGCTTTTCAAAGCCCAAAGAAGTCGAGAAGAGGAGGTTTTCCTATTAGCTCCTTTTTTTAGACGATATGTGTATCGGTCTGTGTTTTTTCTCTCTTAAGCGGGACAGCTGTTTTTGGAAGAATTTTTAAAATGCCCCCGGGAGCCGATAATTTTCCGGTTTTTTGAAAACCGATGTCGTTTTGAAAAAATGAAAAACGCGTATGCGGCTGGGCCGAAGACTTGTTCTGATTATCGGAACTGAGGAAGGGGGGCTATCGGCGAAGGGCGGCGGGCTCCCAATCCACTTTGGCGGCTCCCATCAGGGTGCCGGTGGCATAGGCCAAATCTACCAGGGAGATTTGATATTCCGTGACGGCGCGGATTTCGGCACTTTGGGCATTGGCCAGACGAGCCTGGGCTTCCAGGACATCGGTCGAGGTTCGAAGACCGTTTTCGAACTGGCGGATTTCCGCTTCGACCAGCCGGGCCTCCAGCAGAACATTTTGGCGGGCGGCCAGAATCCGCTGCCAGCCGGCCTGGGCCTGATCGACGGCGTTGAGCACTTCCATCTCAATCAGTGATTTGCGGTTTTCCCGCGTAGACAGAAGCTGCATCCGCTGATAAAAGGCGGCTCGCAGGGTGCTTTTGGCGGCTTCATTGCCCAGCGGAATCAGCATCGTCAGTCCCAGTCGGTGGTCGGCAAAGCGGTTTTCCTGCAGCAGGTCATAGGAGTCGTTTCGGGTGGGGCCTAATCCGTTGATATTGTAGGTATATTCGAGGTTGACGACCGGCAGGGCCTGATTTTTCAAATAGTCAATGGTGCTGACCTGCCGGGCAATCTGGAGTTCCATCTCCAGCAGCTCCATTCGGTTTTCGATTGCTTTGGCGACTAAATCTTTTGCATCCAGTTCGTATCGAACCAAATCCGGTTCGGTGGCCGGAATCAGCCGCACGGCTGATTGTACCGGCAGATTCAGCTGATTGATGATTCTTTTCAGTTCACGCTGACGGGCCCGAAGGTTGTTTTCCGCCAGAATAATCTGCTCGGCCTGGGAGGCGATTCCGGCCTGAGCCCGAAGGACTTCCACTTCGGCTGTCTGGCCTGCCGCCGCCATCCGCTGAGCCCGCTCCAGTTGGGCCTTGGCCAGTTCATACTGCTGAAGCCGGACCTCCAGTTCCTTGCGGGCCGCCGCCAGACGCCAATACGCCCGATCCGCCGCCGCCAGAACGGAGATGACCTCCAGTTTTGTTCGGGCCTCGGCTATCTGCTGATCGTACCGGCGGAGCCGGATGGAATGCATAGAGGCCCGATGCCCGGCATTCCGCAGCAGCGGCTGACTGATGGAGAAGCTCAAAGCGCTGGTGTAGGAAGGATTCAGGAAAAATGAAGTCTGGTTTGTGAGGGTTCGATTGTCCACCAAATCCACCGTCAGGGTGCCGCCCGTCTGCAGCGGCATCTGAACGCCCAAATCTACCGTGCCTGATTCGGTGCTGGAGCCCTGGACAAAAAGGGCGGTTCCGACTGGCCGGTCTGTTTTGGAATACTGAATGCGGCTGAAGAACGATGCCTCAAATTTGGCTTCCTCAGCGCTGAGGGCTTCGGCGGCGATGGTCGGACTGAGCAGTTCGGCCTTCAGCCCGAGATTGTTCTCCAGTGCCCAGGCCCGGCACTGTTCGAGGGTCAGCCGGATTTCCTCCGGCAGCGGAGCCGCGGGCTGGGGCTGTTCATTCGGTTCAGCCGCCGGAAGAATCAGCGGTTCAATTTGTCGAAGTTTTTCCGGTTTGGTCTTTGCTTCGTAAAACGAAACCGGTTCGGGGGTAGTATCACAGCCGAGCAGGACAAAAGGCAGTCCGACAATCCATCCGAGCAAAAAGGGCTTTTTATTCATGACGCAGGGCCTCAATGGGATTCAGACGAGCCGCTTTGACGGCCGGAAACATTCCGAAAAAGATGCCGACGGCGGTAGAAAAGCCCACGGCCAGAAGGGTCGCCCAGCCGGGGACCTGGGCTTTGGCCAGAAAGCCGGCGGTCTGCGAGATAATCTTGGCCAGCAGATGCCCCAGACCCAGCCCAATCAGTCCGCCAATCAGACAGAGTACAACGGCTTCAACCAGAAACTGCATCAGAATGGCGGATGCCTTGGCTCCGACGGCCTTGCGCAGACCGATTTCCCTGGTCCGCTCCGAGACGGATACGAGCATAATATTCATAATCCCGATTCCGCCGACGACAAGCGAAATGCTTACGATGGCTATCGCAACCAGTCGCAGCATGGTCATCATGGAACGCACCTTGGCCACTTCGCTTTCCATAAAGAAAACGCCGAAGTTGTCGGGTTCACCCGGCGGGACTTTTCGCATTTTCCGCAGAAAGAAGGTCAGTTCCGCCTTGGCCTCTTCGGCTAAATCCGTACTTTTGCAGGCGGCCATCGCTTCAATCCAGGATTCCCGTATCGACTGGGCCGTCTGGAAGGGGATAAAGACTTCGATGCGGTCTCCCTGTCCTTCAAAAAAAGCCCGGGGCCGTTCTTCGACGATTCCGATGATTAGAAACGTATGGTAATCCAGCTGAATGGTTTGCCCGATGCAGTCGCGGTCCAGATACAGTTTTTCCTGGAGTTTCTGGGGAATGACGCAGACTCGGCGTGCCTGACGCTGGTCGAGATAGGAAAAGGGACGGCCGCGGCTGATGGAGCGGTTTTCAATTTTAAACCAGCTTTCCTCGACGCCCGTGACCTGGACGTTTTCCGCCGTATGGTCTTTGTAGCGCGCGGTCATACTGCCCACTCGGCTCATCAGCGTCAGGTATTCCACCGAAGGACAATGCTCGAGGATTCCTTCAAACTGTTCGGGACGGAAGCGGATTTCCCACCAGTCGGCGTTTTTCTGAGGACCCGTTCGAGGCCGCTGGGGCCAGAGAAAGATTTTTTTTGTGCCGAAGAACTCAAAGTTCTCCATAATCATGGCATTCATCCCGTTCATGCCGGCCACAACGGCCGTCACAGAGGCCACACCGATGATAATACCCAACGTTGTCAGAAGGCCGCGGGTTTTGTTGACCCAGATTTGTCCTAAGGCCAGCAGGATGCTCTGGAGCAGCAGACGCAGGAACAGCAGCGGGGGCAGCAGCAGCGTTTTCATCGGTCCTCCTTTTTCGGTGCAGCCCCTGTGGGGTGCAGCAGAATCCAGGCCGGGTCCTGTTCGACCGGCAGGTCGCTGATGATTTGCCCGTCCCGCATTCGAACGATGCGTCTGGCATGGCAGGCGATATCCGCCTCGTGTGTAACGAGAATAATGGTCTGTCCCTGCTGATAAAGCGTTTCAAACAGGGCCATGATGCTTTGGCTGGTTAGGGTGTCGAGGTTACCGGTGGGCTCGTCGGCCAGGAGCAGACTGGGGCGGGCGACCAGCGCACGGGCAACGGCCACGCGCTGTTTTTCGCCGCCGCTGAGCTGGTTGGGCCGATGGTGCATCCGTTCGGCCAGTCCCACCCGTTCGAGTGCCTCCTCCGCCAGACGCCGGCGGGCCAAAAAACCGACCTTTGAATACAGCAAAGGCAGCTCCACATTTTTCAGGGCATTCAGACGCGGGAGCAGCTCATACGATTGAAACACAAATCCGATCTGTTCATTTCGTATCTGGGCCAGCTGGGCGCCGCTCATTTCCGTGGTGAGGATGCCGTTGAGCTCATAGGTGCCTTCGTCCGCCCGGTCCAGACAGCCGATGATATTCATCAGGGTGCTTTTGCCGGAGCCGCTGTGGCCCATGATCGCCACATATTCGTTGCGCCGCACCTGCAGATTGACACCGCGCAGGGCGTGTACCGTCTCGCTTCCGACGCGGTAGCGGCGATGAATGTTTTTCAGAGAGATCAGAACGTCATTAGGACTCATGGGGCGGCTCTTGCGATTCGGCGATTTCTTCTGCAGGCATATCGTTCTGAAGGGTTTCGAGGATTTTATATGGCCCGGTGATGACCTTGTCGCCTTCGGTCAGTCCCGCTTCAACGATAGTATTGAGCAAATCGCTGGGGCCGACGCGCACCGGTGTAATTTTTGTTCTGCCGTCTGCCAGACGAAATACCACCGTCAGGAACGATTTTTTGGGGTCCACCAATGGGTTGTTTTTGCGGACCTCCTCCGGCAAATCATCGATTCGGCGTTCGAGCACCGCCTGGCTGGGCACCAGCAGAACACCCTGATAGCGGGCGACTTCGATGTTCACATCGGCCGTCAGACCTGTGTACAGTTTGCCCACGTCCCCTTCCAGCAGAATCTTTGTTTCATAATATTTGGCGCCGGTGGTGGTGGAGCGGCTGCTGGTCAGGGCGATGGAGTGTACGGTGCCTTTGAACTCCTCCTCCCAGAAGGCCTGGACGTGGACTTTGGCGGGTTGGCCGACCTGGACCCGTCCGATGTTGCTTTCATCGACCTGCGCATTCAGAATCATCTGCGACAGGTCCGCCACTGTCAGAATCACCGTGCCGGGATTGTTCATTGTGCCGGTCATTACGACTTCGCCGACCTCGGCATTCAGGCGGGTGATTACGCCGTCCATTGGAGCGGTAATCGTAGTATAACTGAGGGCTTCGCGGGCCTCTTCCACACGGGCCTGGGCCGCCCGCAGATTGTGTTCCATTACAACCAGATTCAGCTGAGCGGCCTGAAGGTTCTTCTCGGCGGCCTCGACCTGGGCCTGCAATTCCTCAAAGGTTGTTTTGGCCTGGTCATAGGCGGATTGACTGATGTCCTGACTTTCGAAGAGTTTCTTCTGGCGTTCGAAGTCCTGACGGGCCTGCTCCAGACGGCTCTTTTGCCCTGCCAGTGAGGCCTGCTGGCTGAAAATCCGGGCCTTTTCGACCTCAATCTGGGCCTTTTGAGCTTCATAGGTTGCTTCAGCACTGTTCAGTCGGCTGACCATATCCCGGTCATCCAGCCGCACCAGCACAGACGGCGGAATCGGCGGGTTGGCGTTTGGGTTGCCTGCCGTGACGGTTTCGCCTTCTTTGTAGGGCAGTTCCGTGATGCGGGCCGACACCTTGGCGCTGATATCGACCTTCGTTCGCGGTTCAATCTCGCCGGGGGCGTTCACTGTTTCCACCAGTTCGCCCCGTTTCACAATTTCCGTGCGTACCTTCAGCGTCGTTTTGGCCAGGGCCTTCTTTTTCATCTGATGCGAAAGTAGGCCGCAGCAGGAAATCAGAAGAACCAGGCCAATCCCGACAAACAGGATGACTTTCTGTTTCTTTTTCACGTTTGAGAGTCCTTTTTGGATTCAAGTTGCCGGCTTGCACCGCAGATAACAAGATTCCCGCTCTTTAGACGGTCAATCCTTACCATTGTTACAGAAAATATTGAATTTTGCAACGAATTGTCTTTTCATCAAATTGTCTTCTCTAATTTTCCAACGTGATATGAACGTTTTTTGCTTGCGTTTTTGGGCGGCGAGGGTAGAGTTGGGGGGCAAAAACAGAAGGAAGGGGCGATGAAGGAAGAGCGGCCGACAACCCATTCCGAAGGGATTGAAAACTGGCTTCGGCTTCGTCATACCGAAGGAGTCGGGCCGATTTTGTTCGGGCGTCTTTTGAAGCATTTCGGCACATTTGACCGCATCTTCAGTGCTTCGGTGCATTCGCTCTGTCAGGTTGAAGGGATTGGTCCGCACACGGCCGAGCGAATCGCCCGCACGCGGCGCCTCTTCGATGCCCAAAAAGAAATGCAGACCGCCGAGGCACACGGTGTCCGCATTCTCCATTGGGACGACCCGGTCTATCCGCCTGCCCTGAAGGCCGTCGATGACCCGCCGCCGGTGCTCTATGTCAAGGGCACGCTCCAGCGAAGCGACAGTCTGGCCGCAGCAATCGTCGGCAGCCGCCACGGCACCCATTACGGCATTGAGCAGGCCGAACGGTTTGCGCACCTGCTGGCCTCCGCAGGGTTGACCATTGTCAGCGGGCTGGCCCGCGGCATCGACAGTGCAGCGCACCGCGGCGCTTTGAGTGCATCGGGCCGCACAATTGCCGTGCAGGGATGCGGACTGGCACACTGCTTTCCGCCGGAGAACAAAAACCTGTTTGACAAAATTGCTGAAAACGGGGCGGTGCTCAGCGAACTGCCGATGACCTACGAGCCGCTTTCCGAAAACTTCCCCGGACGCAACCGCATTATTGCGGGTTTGTCGATGGGGGTTATCGTTGTGGAGGCCGCCCCCCGCAGCGGGGCTCTGATTACCGCCAAGGCCGCTCTGGAATACAACCGGGAGGTGATGGCCGTGCCCGGCCGGATAGACAGCCCCACCAGCAAAGGCCCGCATGAACTGATTAAGCAGGGAGCTCGGCTTGTGGACAGCGTAGAAGAAATTATGGATACGCTGGGGATTGTGGGGCAGGGGTTGAAAGAGCACGTGCAGAAAAAGGCGGAGCAGGCCGCCCAAAAAGTGCAGACGACCCTTTTTGACATTTCTCAACTCAATCTGTCCGATTCTGAGCAGGCCGTTTTTGCCGTTCTTGACAAAACCCCAATTCATATCGAAGAAATCATTGCCTCTGTCGAGGTTCCCGCAGGCCAGGTGCACGCCGCCCTTATCAGTCTTCAGCTCAAGGGCATCGTCAAGCAGCTGCCCGGCAGCGTATTTGTCAAAAGAGGGAGTTAATTGCCGCTTTTTTCCTCAAAAAACTTAAAAAAAACCACAGAAACCTTCTGTTTAGGTGCCATATCTGTAAGAAGGTATTGTGAGAACAAAAGGAGACAAAAGATGGAACGAAATCACAAGTGCTCTATAGATAAGAAGTTGTCTTGCCTTTTAATTTGTCTGTTTTCCTCTGCTGCTTTCGGTGGGATTCCTTTTCATTCGCCCGACCTTTCCCAGCGGCTTTTGAATGACGTCGTGGATATCAGCGGCGATTTTCGCAGTTTTACAAACACGTATTATTGTGCCGACCGTCTGACTGATTTCGACCCCGAAACCGGGAAAGGTACGCTTAAGTATCTGCGATACGAGTACTTTACGCGTTTTGCCTTTAACAATATGTTAGGGGCCCTCAAGCCGGTGCCTGCCAATGAGTTTCCGACAATTGAGTATGCCGAATCGCCGGAACTGCCGTTTGCGCTGGAGTTTGTCAGTCCCCGCACCATCCGGATTCGAGCTTCGTCCCGCTTTCAGGTTCAGCCGGAGCAGCCCTCTTTGATGCTGGTCAACGGCACCGTCCGGCAGGACCGCACCGGCTGGACGTATGAAAAAATTGCGGGCGGTCATCGCTACAAAAGCGCCTACGGCGCCGTTGTTATCACGGAAAAACCCTGGCGGATTACGATTGAGGATGCACAGGGCAGGGTCCTTACCCAAACGTACCATATGGAGGATACGAGCGAGACTTATACGCCGCTGCTGCCGTTTTCGTTTGTTCGGCGGGCCTCGGATTACTCGACGAGTTTTGCGGCAGTCTTTCGTCTTTCTCCCAACGAGGGCATCTTCGGGTGCGGCGAATCCTATACGGAGTTTAACAAACGCGGCCAGAAAGTCGTTCTTTACACCGACGACGGCAACGGTGTGCAGAATGAAACGATGTACAAGCCGATTCCATTTTATCTGAGCAGCCGCGGGTATGGGGTGTTTCTGCACACGTCTTCTCCGATAACCTGCGATTTCGGCAAATACTACAGCGGGGCCAACACGATGATGATTGGGGATGATCAGCTGGATTTGTTTTTCTTTTTGGGCCGGCCCAAAGAGATTCTGGATGAATACACCAATCTGACAGGAAAGGCGGCAATGCCGCCCCTGTGGTCGTTCGGCTTCTGGATGAGCCGGATTACGTATTTTTCCGAAAAAGACGGGCGGACCGTGGCGGCCAAACTCCGCGAACATCAAATTCCCTCTGATGTGATTCATTTTGATACCGGCTGGTTTGAGACGGACTGGCGGTGCGATTATCAGTTTTCCAAGTCCCGGTTCGAAGACCCGGTCAAGATGATTGCGGATTTGAAGAAGATGGGGTTTCGGGTTTGCCTGTGGCAGCTGCCGTACTTTGTACCGAAAAACACCCTGTTTCCGGAGATTATCGAAAAAGGACTTTTTGTTCGCGACCGCAAAGGCAATCTGCCGTATGAAGACGCTGTGCTGGATTTTTCCAACCCGGAAACGGTGCGGTGGTATCAGGACAAGATTGCGGGCCTGCTTCGCCAGGGCGTCAGCGTCATCAAGGTTGATTTCGGCGAGGCGGCGCCGCTGGAAGGGATTTATGCATCGGGACGGACGGGTTTTTATGAACACAATCTCTATCCGCTTCGGTACAACAAGGCGGTGGCGGAGATTACCAAAGAAATCACCGGTGAGACGATTATCTGGGCCCGCAGTGCCTGGGCCGGCAGCCAGCGGTATCCGCTTCATTGGGGAGGCGACCCGGCTAATACGGATACGGCGATGACCGCCACGCTGCGCGGGGGCCTGTCGCTGGGGCTGTGCGGGTTTTCCTTCTGGTCTCACGATATGGGCGGATTTGTGAAGGCCTGCCCGGAGGAGCTGTACCGGCGATGGGCGGCGTTTGGGATGTTTTCCTCCCACAGCCGAAGCCACGGAATTCCGCCGACCGAGCCGTGGGAATACGGCGAAGAGTTTACGAAGGTGTTCCGACAGGCCGCCGAGATGCGCTACCGCCTGATGCCGTATATCTATGCACAGGCCAAAGACTGCACGCAGCGGGGACTTCCGATGCTGCGGGCACTGTTTGTAGAGTATCCGGATGACCCCGGCTCCTGGCGGATTGATGATGAGTATCTGTTCGGCTCGGATATGCTGGCGGCGCCGCTGCTGGAGGCCGGGGGCGAACGGAATGTTTATCTGCCGCCGGGCGTATGGATTGACTATCAGACAGGCCGGGTTTATTCGGGCGGATGGCATCGCATCCAGGCCTGGCCGGTGCCGATTGTTCTTCTTGTGCGCGAGGGAGCAGCGATTCCGCATATCAAATTGGCCCAATCGACGGCCTTTCTGGACTGGTCCAAACTGGAACTGGTGGTTTTTGCGAAGGAGAAAACGGAGGCGGAAGGGCTGATTTGTCTGCCGGATGACCAGAAACTTCATCGGCTTTCGCTGGCTTCAAAACAGGGACGGTTTGAGTTGGCCTCCGACCCGACGGCCGGCAAGGTCCAGTGGACCATTCGGCAGGCAAAGATTGAGGAAAAATAAAACAATCCGGGAGCCGAATAATGAGACCTCTTGTCAAAACAGGCGGGATTGCTGTTTGGATATGTTCAGTCGTATGTTTGGGGGCTCAGGAAGTCCTGCCGTCTGAACCGTATGACTGGAAGCCGGTGCAGATTGTCGGCGGCGGCTTTGTGACGGGCTTTGTTTTTCATCCGACGGTGCCGGGGCTGTGTTATGCCCGGACGGATATGGGCGGTGCGTACCGCTGGAGTCCGCCGGAAAAGAAATGGCAGCCGCTCCTGGATTGGGTATCTCTGGACGACGTCAACCTGATGGGGGTGGACGGGCTTGCCGTCGACCCTTCTGACCCGAATCGGCTGTATCTGGCCTGCGGGACCTATACGTCACCGACCAATCCGAACGGATCTGTTCTGTGCTCCAAAGACAAAGGACAGACATTCGAACGAACGGATTTGCCCTTCAAACTGGGGGCTAATGAAGACGGACGGGGCAGCGGTGAACGAATAGCCGTTGACCCTTCCGACGGGCGTATTTTATTTTTGGGAAGCCGGTACGACGGCCTATGGAAAAGTGAAGATTTCGGCCGGACCTGGAAGAAAGTCGAAACGTTTCCGGAGATTCCGGAAGACCGTTCATTGGGGACTGGAGAAGGACGCCGCGGCGGACGTCCGCAGAATCCCGGAATCATTTTTGTCCTGTTTGACCCGACCAGCGGCTCTGTCGGGAAGGGGTGTTCCGCGATTTATGTCGGTGTATCGAGAATGGGGCAGAAGAACCTGTTTCGTACGGATGACGGCGGGCAGACCTGGCGGCCGATTGACGGACAGCCGACACAATACCGCCCGACACATGCAGCTTTGGCTTCCGATGGCACTCTCTACATCACCTATGGTTCTTCGCCGGGCCCCAGCCGGATGAGCGGCGGAGCGGTTTGGAAGTGGAACGCCAAGACCGGCGAATGGGCTGAGATTACGCCGGATAAGCCGACCGAGCAAAGACGTTTCGGATATGCAGCCGTAAGTGTGGATGCCTCTAATCCGCAAGTGCTGATGGTCAGCTCTTACTGCCGGTTTGACAGCGGTGAAGAAATCTTCCGCAGCACGGACGGCGGCAGGACCTGGACGATGCTTCTGCGAAATTCAACGTTTGATTATTCGAATGCACCTTATGTGCAAAGCAGTGTGATTCACTGGATGTTTGATGTGGAAATTGACCCGACAAATCCCAATCATGCGCTGTTTACCACCGGCTACGGCGGGTATGAAACCTTCAACCTGAGTAATGCGGATGCCGGTAAGCCCGTTCATTGGTCTGTCATGAGCCGGGGGATTGAACAGACGGTTGCCCTGGATTTGCTCAGTCCGCCTGCCGGAGCACCGCTGATTACGGCCATCGGCGATTATGCCGGGTTTGTTCACTGGGATTTGGACAGACCGGCACCGGAGGGAAATTTCAATCATCCCCGCTTTGGCAACTGTACCGGGCTTGCCTGTGCGCTGAGGCGGCCGGAGATGATTGTCAGAGTCGGCAACGGTGCCGGCGAGCAAAACAGCAGCATTGGCTATTCGTTGGGTGGAGGGCGAACCTGGCAGCCCGCCGGGAAACCGGAGCCGGACAGCCGCGGAGGCTCGATTGCCGTTTGTGCAGATGGTTCCGTCTGGATTTGGACCCCGGAACGCAGCGCCGCTTTTCGAAGCGTCGATTTGGGAAAAACCTGGTTCAAGTGTGAGGGGTTGCCTGCCGGCAGCCGCATCACTGCAGACGGAAGCGACCCCAAAGTCTTTTATGCGATGGATTTGTTTGAAGGCAGACTGTTTGTCAGTATGGATGGGGGGACGTCATTTGCTGAGAAACCGCTCAATCTGCCGGGCGGACTGCCGAAGCGGGGCACCTGGCGAGGCGATTGGCGGGGCGGTCAGGACCGGCTGTATGCGGTACCCGGGCGAGAAGGGGATTTATGGCTGGCCGCCTATGACGGACTTTTTCATTCAGCGGACAGAGGGGAAACCTTTCAAAAGATAAAGTCGGTTGAGCGAATCTGTGCCTTCGGTTTCGGTAAGGCGGCCCCGGGGCGGGAGTACCCGGTCCTTTATTTGGTTGGGATTGTAAAGGGGCAGTACGGTATTTTCCGCTCGATTGATACAGCTCAATCCTGGGTGAGAATCAATGACGACCGGCATCAGTGGGGGCTTATTTTGCAAATCACCGGCGACCCCAAACAGTACGGCCGAGTGTATGTGGGTACGCACGGGCGGGGAGTTCTTTACGGGGACCCGAAGAACTGACCTGTCGGCTTTACTTTCATTTTTGACAGGGAAGTTTTTGGTTGCCTTCCGGGGCGGTTTCTGCTATAAATTCCCTCTTCTATTGGAGATAGGGATTATGGCAGCCAAAATTGACCCGGCACAGGTCCGGCGGGTGGCCCAGCTGGCTCGGCTGGAATTGAGCGAGGCGGAAATTGCTCAATTCAGCGTGCAGCTTTCGGCCATCGTAGAGTACATCGAAAAACTGAATGAACTGGACACGGAGCATGTAGAGCCGCTGGCGCATTGCCTGCCGATCTGCAATGTGTTCCGTGAAGACACGGTGCAGCCGTCGCTGAGCAATGAACAGGCCCTGGCAAATGCCCCGGATGCCGGCGACGGATATTTCAAAGTCCCCAAAATCTTTGAAGATAATTCCGGTGCATAAGCGGAATAGGAGAAAAAAAGATGCAATTCAGACTCTTTTTTGTTTTGACGGCATTGACCGTTGGTTTGCTGACCGCAGCAGAGGAGCAGGCAATGAACTCGCAGAAAAAACAGGAACGTCAAAAAGCCCGGCATCTGGAACGGAAGGTCACCCTCACGCTCGATTATCTGCTGTATCTGCCGCCGGACTATGAACAGAAGGATTCCTGGCCGCTGCTGGTTTTTCTTCACGGAGCCGGAGAGCGGGGCAGCGATCTGAACCGCGTGAAGGCCCACGGCCCCGCCAAACTTGCCGAGCAGGGCAAAGATTTTCCGTTTGTGATTGTCAGTCCCCAGTGTCCGGAGGGGCAGTGGTGGCCGGTTTTAGGACGGGAGGTGATGGCTTTGGTTGACGAGATGCTGGAGCGATACAAAATCGACCCGGACCGGGTGTATTTGACCGGCTTGAGCATGGGCGGATACGGCACCTGGGCGATTGCCTCCGCCTGGCCGCAGCGTTTCGCGGCCATTGCACCTGTCTGCGGCGGGGGGCGGCCTTTACCGGCGGCCAACCTCAAAAAGGTGCCTGTTTGGGCCTTTCATGGAGCCAAAGACCCTGTCGTGCCGCTCAGCGAATCCCTGCAGATGGTTGAAGCGGTTAATCAGGCCGGCGGCAAGGCAGTCTTGACGGTTTATCCGGAGGCCGAACATGATTCCTGGACTCAAACCTATGACAACCCCGAATTGTATCAGTGGCTTCTGTCGCATCGAAGGGTGCAGGAGTAAAGATGGAGTGGACAGTTTGTTCCATACGTGAGCGGATTGCCTCCGGAAAACTGCAAAGCCGGGAGGCGGTGGAGCAGTTCTTTTTACGGATTGAGAAAATTGAGCCGCAGGTCGGGGCCTTTCTGACGCTTTTAAAAGACACGGCCCTGGAACAGGCCGCAAAGGTGGATGAGAAAATTGCTTCCGGACGGCCGCTGGGGCCTTTGGCGGGCGTTCCTGTAGCCGTCAAAGACAATCTTTGCACCACGTTCGGCCCGACTACCTGCGCTTCCAGGATGCTGGAGCATTTTACCAGCCCGTACAACGCTCACGTGATTGAGAAACTGCTGGCGGCGGATGCCGTGATTGTCGGCAAGACGAATATGGATGAGTTTGCCATGGGCTCCAGCACGGAGAATTCCGGGCTGAAGAAGACCTGCAATCCATGGGATATCTCGCGTGTGCCGGGGGGCAGCAGCGGCGGTTCGGCGGCGGCGGTGGCGGCTCGGATGTGTGCAGCGGCCCTCGGGTCTGATACCGGCGGCTCCATCCGGCAGCCGGCGGGTTTCTGCGGTGTGGTGGGGCTCAAGCCGACGTACGGCCGGGTTTCCCGGTATGGTCTGGTGGCCTACGGCTCCAGTCTGGACCAGATTGGCCCGATTACCCAGACGGTAGAGGATGCGGCCGTGCTGATGAATGTGATTGCCGGACATGACTCCCGCGACAGCACCTGTGTTTCCGAGCAGACCGCGCCGGTCCCGGATTATACAGCCGGGCTGGAAACGCCTTTGGAAGGGCTTCGCATTGCAATTGTCGAGTCGTTCCTGGAGGGAATTCAGACGGAGGTACAGCAGGCGATCGAGGAGGCCCTGCGGCTTTATCAGAAACGGGGTGCCCGGCTGGTGCCGATTCAGATGCCCCATTTTGAGTATGCAGTCAGCGCCTATTATGTGATTGCGACGGCGGAGGCCTCCAGCAATCTGGCCCGCTATGACGGCGTGCATTACGGCTATCGAAGCCCGCGGGCCGGTGATTACATCGAGGTCTATTCCAAATCCCGCGACGAGGCCTTCGGGGCGGAGGTCAAGCGGAGGATTATGCTGGGCACCTTTGCCCTCTCCAGCGGCTACTATGATGCGTATTATCTGAAGGCCCTGAAGGTGCGGAATCTGATTCGGAATGATTTCACGCGGGCGTTTGAACAGGCGGACTGTCTGATGATGCCGGTCAGCCCCACGACGGCATTCCGCTTCGGCGAGAAAACGGCCGACCCGCTTCAGATGTATCTGGCGGATATTTACACGATTGCCGTCAATCTGGCGGGCGTGCCGGCTGTCAGTATTCCCTGCGGCCTGGACGGACAGGGTCTTCCAATCGGACTTCAGATTGTCACGGCTCCGTTTACAGAGTCGATGCTGCTGCGAATCGCCCGGATGTTTGAGTTGCAGACCGACTGGCATACGCGAATGCCGGTATTGGCCGCGGATTAACACGGATTAAATATAAAATGAATCCTCAGAGGGAACTATTATATAAAGATATAACGGACAAAATCCTGAAAAGCGCCTTTGAGGTTTATAACGATTTGGGATATGGATTTCTCGAAAAAGTCTATGAAAATGCTCTTTTGTTGGCCTTGCGTGAAAACGGAGCCCTTGCGGAGCAGCAAAAGACTGTTCCCGTTTATTTTAAGGAGAAAATAATCGGAGAATATTTTGCGGATATTCTTGTTGAAAATAAAATTGTCATAGAAATCAAAACAGCGGAAAGTTTTTCAAAAGCCCATTTTGCACAGGTTTTAAATTACTTAAAGGCGACGAAGTTAAGATTGGGTTTCTTGATTAACTTCGGCCCGAATGGATTAGAGTATAAAAGAATTATAAGATAGAATTCGGTGGATATCCGTGGCTGAAAAAGAATATACCATAGTCGTTGGACTGGAGATTCATGTTCATCTGGCGACCCGCAGCAAGATGTTCTGCGGGTGTGAACTGTCGTACGGGCAGCCGCCGAATACGCGGGTCTGTCCGGTCTGCATCGGAATGCCCGGGGTGCTGCCGGTGATGAACAGAACGGCGTTTGAGTATGCCGTGCTGACGGCGATGGCCCTGCATTGTCAGATTGCTTCCTTTACCAAGTGGGACCGTAAGAGCTATTACTATCCGGATTTGCCCAAGAATTATCAAATCAGTCAGTACGACCTGCCGATTGGGAAGGATGGGTATATTGAGATTCCCGAGGAAGGCGGCGGGACGAAAAAAATCCGCATCCGCCGGGTGCATCTGGAGGAGGATGCCGGCAAGAATATTCACGATTTGGGCGGCTATACGGCGGTGGATCTGAATCGGGCCGGGGCCCCGCTTTTGGAGATTGTTACGGAGCCGGATATGAACAGCCCGGCGGAAGTGCGGGCGATGGCCGAAGAGCTGCGGCGGATTGTCCGTTTTCTGGGGGTTTCGGAAGGGGATATGCAGAAGGGACATATGCGGTTTGAACCGAATGTGAATCTGCATATCCGGCGGAACGGTCAGGTCTTCAAAACACCGATTACGGAGGTCAAGAATCTCAACAGTTTCCGGGCGCTGGAAAAGAGCATTGCTTATGAAGCCCACCGGCAGTATGAGGAGTTTCTGGAGACCGGTCAAACGCTTCAGATGGGCAACAAAAAGACCTTCGGCTGGGATGATGTGCAGGAAGTGACGGTCCTGCAGCGGGAAAAAGAGGAGGCCCACGACTATCGGTATTTTCCGGAGCCGGATTTGGTGCCGGTACAGCTGACGCCTGACTGGCTGAAGGAATTGGAGAGCCGCCTGGGCGAGCTGCCGCTTCAGATGCAGAAGCGCTTTGAAAATCAATACGGTCTGAGTGCCTACGATGCCGGGGTGCTGACGGCCGAACGCGCAACGGCGGAGTTTTTTGACCGGACCGTGCGGCTCGGAGCGGAACCCAAGCGGGTCTGCAATCTGTTGACGCAGATCGGGCTCAAGATTGCCAAAGAATTATCTGTCCGGGTTGACCAGCTTCGGATTACGCCGGAATCGCTGGCCAAACTGGCCAAAATGACGGAGGAAGGGCTGGTCAGCGCCACCAGCGCCAACCAGATTTTTGAGCAGATTGCCCGAGAAGGCGGCGACCCGGAAGTGATTGCCAAAGAAAGGAATCTGATTCAAAGCAGTGACAGCGGTCAGATTGAAGCGTTGGTGGATGCCGTGATTGCCGAGCAGCCGCAGGCCGTGCAGGATGTGGTGCAGGAAAGCAAAAAGGCCAAAAAGGCCCTCGGTTTCCTGATGGGCCAGGTCATCCAGAAATCCGGCGGACAGGCCAATCCCAAAATCGTTTCCCAAATCCTCCAGGCCAAACTGGACGCCCTGAAAAAAAAATCCTAAAGTATGGAAAGAACGGCTTCAGCCGTCTGGGAACGATCATTGCCTTTCTGGATGGATTCCGTAATCGCAGTCAGGAGCCGGTCAATGATGGCGGGGTTGAAACTGAATCCGGAGGCAATAGCTTTGCATAGATTCATCTCTTTATCATCCACCTTTCCATCCGCCATCATCATAAAGACAATATCTATCAGCTGGAAGATTTTTTCCTGATTGTCCCGGGGTACAACAAAATGTATTTTCTCCGGATTCTTGAGGATTTCTTTGAGTACTCTGAGATTCAGCCCAAGACGCCGGCAGATGACGGCCAGCATGGCCAGTTCACTGTCAGAGATTTCCCCGTCTGACATCATCACAGCTACCGCATTTTTCAGGGCTGACTTTTTTTCTTTTGTGCTTCGACTCTCAAACCAGCTCATTTGATTTCTCCTTGTCAGAACATTTGCAAGCAGGGCCTCTGCCGGCGGCAAAGGTGCCCGTTAGGGATTCGAATTTTTAACGACATTTCCGTTGACCTCGTTGGTTTCTGAGGGTGGGGATTGTGCCGCAATTTGCTTTTGCAGAGCTGTAATTTCTGATTCGTAGGTTTGCTCTGTAAAGGCAGCGGCCTGTCGATAAAAATCGACGGCTTGCTGAAGGTTGCCGGCGATCTGGGCCTGCCGGGCCTTTTGGACCAATACTTCCCCAGCCGCCTGGCGCTCTTCCAGAGTCTTTCGGCAGCCGTCCAATTTTTTCCGGAGTATTTCCGCCCGTCCGGAATCAGGCGGATTGAAAGTAACCCGGGCTGCCTGTTCATATCGAATCAGGGCTTTTTTCCAAAGGTTTTTGATTTCCAACTCGGCGGCTTCTTTTAAGAGCCGGTCAAATTCAGCTTTTTTGGCTTCCTGTTCTCGGGCGATACGAAGGGCTTCTTTTTTTTCTTCCACTTGCCGGCGGAGTCCATCCATCTGGGGATAGTTCGGCTCCAGTGTTCCAATCAGAACAATCTGGGCTTGCGCCTTTTCAAGATCATTCTTCTTGAGTGCCTCCAGAAACTCCGACAGCAAGGTTTTGATTTTGTCAGCCCGGATACGCTCTTCCCATATTTTCAGTTGACTGCTGACTTGAGATTGCAGACGGCTGTTCGGATTTTGTGTTAAGAATACTTTTGCGGCCAGAGCGGCTTTTTCCGTTTGTCCTGTCTGGGCTATATTGAGAATCCCGCGCCATTCTTTCAGCAGTTGATAGTCTTTTTCCCACTGCGGCCGGAGAGCCAGCATTTTTCGAGCGGGTTCATAGTCCGGATATTTTGCTGTGAGCTCAGCAGCCAGTTCAAAACAACGTTCGTATTGTTCTACCTGGGCGGCGTCCGAGGCCAGCTGCAGGAGCAGAGAAGCACGGGACAATTGCTTGTGGTAAGCAACCCTGTTGGCAGCAGCCAGAATCCCTGTTCCCAGCAGCAGGGCCGTTCCGAAATAAACAGCCAACACTTTCCGGATTGCCGAAGGTGCCAGACGGACCGTACCGTCAGATTTTTGTTCCTGTTTTTTTTCCATAACCATTTTTCCCTACGTGGAAGATGAATTGGAATGAATGGCATCCGATGCCGAAATCGGCGGTTCAGGAAGAATCTGCCTGACCTCGTCTCTGGAAAGCCGTTCCCGACTGATGAGGGCCTGTGCCAGCGAATCGAGGTGGCCGCGATGGTTTTTCAGAATCTCGAAGGTCATCTGCATTTGGCGAGCCAGAAGGGTCTGAACGATTTCATTGACCTTCTGATACAGCGGACTGCCGAGGGCTGCTTCGTATTTGAGCAATTCGGGTGCCGCCAGCAGACCGAATTCATCCGTCATTCCGTAGCAGCAGACAGCTGCCCGAGCCAGTCGGGTTGCCGCTTCGAGGTCTGCCGACGCTCCTGTAGAAAGCCCTGATTCCGGTCCGAACAGAAGGATTTCTGCCGCGCGTCCCCCGAGAGCGGCCCGGATTTCGGCCATCAGTTCCGGGCGGCTCTGGGAACGAGTCGATTCGATGTCTTCGGAACTGCGGTCCATATACCCTCCGTGTTTACCGCGAGAAACCACTGATAAATAGGCGGGCCATTGGCCGCTTTGCCAGTAAAGAATTGCATGGCCTGCCTCGTGATAAGCCGTCCGACGGACTTCATCGGCACTGCGTGGTCGGGCCTGGCCGAATCGAACGGATTCAAAGGTCTCTTCGAGAATTGCATCCGTAAGAGGCCGGCCCGCTTTGAGGGCGGTTCGGGAGGCCGTTTCGAGAATCGTTTCCAAATGGGCAATACTTAGACCTGATGAGCGCTCGGCAATACTGTCGAGAATTTTCGTGGAAATTCGGCAATTTCGACAGGTTTGAACCCGTAGACGAAGGTATTCGAGTCGGGCTGCTCGTTCCGGCAAATCCACAAGAATCGTCCGGGAAAACCGCCGAACCAAAGCCGGGTCCAGTGTTCGTCCGGCGTTTTCGGCCCCGCCGTCTATAGAAAAATTGGTAGCTGCCAGAACAAAGACCGGCTGCTCGGGGGATTCACTGGTAAAGCCGTCCATTTCTGTTAATAAGGCGTTGAGGGTGTTTTCCTCGGCCCGACCCCCGGGACCTCCGAGTCGGACTTTGCCGATAGCATCGATTTCGTCGATAAAAATGATGGCTGGAGCATACCGTCTGGCCCGAGCAAATAAATCCCGAATATTTTGAGGTCCGCTTCCCTGCCAAATGGTCACAAAGTTGGTTGCCGAAACAGGCAGAAACGCTGCATTCGATTCACCGGCCATCGCACGGGCCAGCATGGTTTTGCCGGTGCCGGGCGGACCGTAAAGCAGAACTCCCTTCGGGGCTTTTAGTCCCATAGCTGCAAAACGCCGCGGATTTTTTAAGTAATCAATAAAGAACAAAAGTTCTTCTTTGGCTGTCTGAGCCCCGATGACCTCTTCGAAACGAGTTCGGGGACGTTGCACCTCATCCAGAATTTCTCCGGCGTCAGCGGCCGCTATCGCGTGTCGAATCCGCAGATTTCTCAAAACGATCGTAATAGTGCGAGTTTGATGATTCATTCGAGGGACGGTATCAAAGGCCAGGACTTTATGTTCTCGTGCCATTAAGGCGGCCTGCTTTTCACGATGAAGCCGCCGGGCGGTATCCAGAAGGGATGACTCGAAGAGTTTTTGCTGCTGCTCCCATCCGTCGGATTTTTCATCCAAAAAGCCGCAGGCAATCATTCCTCTCGCTCCGCCTCCCCGGACACAGGCAAACAGCAATTCTTCATCGGTCGTTTGGACGGGTTCTGACTGCTGGTCGGATGGAACAAGAGACAGCAAATAAATCGGAATATTCGGTAGCCGTTCGCGGATTTTTCGAAGCAGCTCCTGGCCTTTGTCCAGCCGGCGTGCAGCGGCGGGAACATGGTCAAAATCTTTTAAACTGGGAGAAAGCGGACTTGCTGATTCACCCATCCAAATATCCAATATAACCAGGTCGACATCTTTTTCGGCCAGAATTTGAAGGGCCTCCTGGGCGTTTTCGGCAGTCTGCCAGTCTATCTGCGTCAAGTGTTTTTGAAAAAGCTGGCAGGTTTTTGCATCGGCTGCCAGAAGGATACAGGGTTTCTGTTCGGGCAGAAAGAGGCGTCGAACCTCCGGCTCGAGAAAATCCGGGGAGCTTTCCAAAGCGAACTGGACGGAATCAACCTGTTCAAAAATATCCTCCAAGCGTTCCGTCTTGAAAAGCCGGCAGAAATTGAAGATTTCCGTCTTCACAAATCGTTCCGCACCGGAGCGAAGCGTGCGGGCATCGGCCCTGGCACCTTCTCGCAGAACCAGGCAGATCGGCACCAGCTCATCCACCTGCATATTTTTGTAATATTGGCGTTCGAGAAGCCGGCAGACCCGCCGAAATTCATTACGGACAACCTGTTCCAGTTCGTTAATGCCCAGATGATTGAAAAGAATCGGATAACCGGTTCCCATTCGAGAACAGATGGCTTCCGGAAAGAACGGCAGACCTGTCTGCGGGTCTTTTTCTGTTTTTAGGGCATCCAGAATCGTCTGGCGGTGAAAGGCGGCGTTGGCGGTATGAACGCCGCTTTGATTCGGACGGTTATACAGTGTTTTGCCTGCATTGGTTGTAAAAATAATAGTTGTATCGCGAAAACTGACAGGACGCTCGTGGTATTTATCTTCCAGGGACCCGGCGTCGAGTATCTGCAGGAATAGGAAAATTGTGTTCTGATGCGCCTTTTCAATCTCATCAAAAAGCAGGACGGCTTCCGGATTCTTTTCCACAAATTCGGTCAAAAGGCCGGGATGGGCTCCCTGAAAGCTGCGGGCAATGCCCACCAGTGCCTCATTCTGCTGATGGCCGGAGTAGGCGCTCATGTCAAACCGCTTAAATGGACGGTCCAGACAGGCAGCCCCCAATTCCGCAAGGAATGTTTTGCCGACACCTGGAGGACCGGCGAATACAAAAACGGCTCGAGGACATCGACGCTGGCTGTCTGCCGCTGCGGTTACTTCGGCATTGAAAACTCCTTCCACAAAGGCCTGCACGGCATGGTCCTGCCCGAATAGACGCTCGAGCAGAAGCCCCCTCATCTTTCGAATTCGGTCCAGCAGTTCACTGAGAGCCGGATTTTGGCTGTCCTGCTGAAGCCACTCGGCTATTTTTTTTAGGCCGTCTTCCTGTGAAATAGGGGTCTGATGAATCATTTCACAGGCAGATGGTGACGCGGCCAGAGCTGCGGCTATGTGCCGAATGTCAATCAAACCCGGCCGATGAGGGTCAGGAATTTCCTGTGCCATCGAAGAGGCTGTCTTCAGGACAGAGCGAACATGGGTAGAGAGCGGAAGTTTCTGCGGACACGAAGCGGGCTTGACGTTCAGAAGAAGGCATGCTTTGAGATTGTCCGGTTCCATTTTCAGACAATCCGCCAGTAAAAGACATGCCTGCGGCTGACTGACCATGGCGGATAAAAGAGCCGCCATTTCCAATTCAGTCTTGCCGTCAGCAAAAGCCGTGTCTTTGGCGGTATCGATAACAGCTTGGGCTTTTTCTGTGAACATCTGTTTCCTTTCCTCTTAAAGTTCCGGCGGGATCTCCCCTTCTTCAGGTTGAGACAGCCACATCGGGTGAATCAGAGGTCTCCATTCCGGTTTTTCTTTCATAGATTCCGAATAAACAGCCGGGCTGGTTTGGCAAATACAGCGAACCCGCCGTTCACTCAGAGTGGTTTTCAAAAGGGACAGCCATGCCTCGTGCCGATCATCTTTCCATGCCGGCAGAATCGAAGGCAGGACCAGCCAGAGTTTTCTGCGGCTGGATGCAGCTTCTTTAATCATCTTTTCCATCGGTTCTAACCAGTTTGGGCCGTGGTAGTATTGACGGAAGCCGGTCAAATCGATCAATTCGCAGTTGCCCAGACCGAGGGGGCAGGATGGGGACTCTAAAAGCCGGGCGGCATCCAGAAGGGCCTCATAGGTGTCTATTTCATTGTTACTGAGGAGTAAAAGCCCTTTTTTGGATTCAGCGGCGAGAAAGAGGACAATAGCTTTTGCCTGAGAGGAAGCGGACGAAATCTGACGGCTGGCTGTTGTTTTTCGCAAATCTTTTCCAAAGGCCTCCAGCAGGGCGGTGCGCTCCGGGGCGGGAGAAGAAGTCTGCCTCAATACCTGATTGATCACTTTCTGAATTTCCAATGTAGGACGGCTTAGGAGGGCTTGCAGGAGATGAAGAGGTGTGACCATTGCACTTCCGTTTTCATGGGCAATTCGGTCTGATAAGTCAAGAACGGCTTGTGCTTCCTGAGAGCAGCTCGGCGCCCTGACAGCGTATCGGCAGTTGCCTCCGCCGGATAATTCTCTAATTTGCCGGCGAATTGCTGACGGCGGGATGGAGTGACCCTCAAGAAAACCTCGAACAGCATGGATATCGCAGGCCAGCTGACCGATTACGTTTGGGTCACTGCTTATCTGTGGGATTTCTTCGTCTTGAATTTCGGCGAATTTGAGAAGAGCGGCAAAAAACTGGTTTGGACCCACTTCGGAAAGCTCCGCCTGGATAGTCTCCTCACTTGCGAACTGCCAGATTAACTTCATTGAGATGGAAATCTTCATTCTTTGCTGCCTTTTCCTTCTGATGCTTCGGATTCTGAACAAATACTCCGGAGATAGTTGATTTGTTCCTTTATTTTTTCCAAGTGCTCTCGCATCTTTTGATGCTGGGCGGGAGACGGTCCAAACCATCTTTTTTCAATCTGTCGATAATAGTCAGCTGTCTGTTCAATTTCGACGGACAAAAGAAGAATATGATTCATCGATTGCTGAAAGGCTGTCTGATAGGCAAGGAATTGGGTCTGAGTCTGTTCCAGCAACTGTTGGATGCGCTCTTGTCCGGTACTTTGGAGGACGAGTTCGTCTTGAAGATGCTTCACCAGAAGGATGAGGTGTTCGTTTTGCTGTTCGAGCGTTTGTCGAGATTCCCCGTTTGTTTGTTGGAGAGAGGCCAGCCGGCCTTGGGTTTCAATGAGTTTTTGCTCGATGTTCTCGGCGGCGGTCTGCAGGGCAGCCCAATCTGTCTGAAGGGTTTCCAGCTGGTTCAGGAGAGGAAAAGTATTTAAGCGGACAGCCAGATATATCCCCAGCCCGAACGGGAAAGCCAGCAAAACAGCCAGCAGAATCGTCAGCAAAGCAGCAAAACTGATATGCCGCAGCCGGCCTGCAAGCGCATGGGCTGAAAGCCCACCCGCCAAGGCAATGCTTTCTCGGGCAGTTCGACAGTTCGGGTCCTGCCGAAGGGCCTGCTGCCAGAAGCTGATAGCTTCTTTGTATTGTTTCTGCTGGGCGGCGATTTTGCCTCTCAGCAAAAGGGCTTCCAGCGGCGGCGGGGTCTGCTGAATCCGATCAAGCAAAGCGGTTGCTGTCTGATAATTTCCGGCGGCGGCCTGTTGGGCGGCGGCCTCCAGAAGGTCTTCAGTCTTTACCGGAGTCATTATCTTCTCCTAAGCCTTTCGTCCTTTGGGTTTTTCCAATTCAACGCCGTTGCTTGCAAAAGGATCTGGTATCGGCCATTGGTTTAGTTCTGTCATCCATAGATTCCAGAGTTTCTCGTTGGCTTGTTTGCAGCGGAGGAGGTTTTCCTCAGAGATGTCTTCGCCGTTGTCCACTTTCTGGTCAATTTCCTTATAGACTTGAACGGCCTGCTCATACGCATCAATTTGTTCCCGGGATCCCTGGAAACGGTCAGGAAAGCGAAGGAGGGTCAGCCATAAATCTGTATGATGCTTTAGGTAAACCTGATAAAAAAGTTTCAGCAATTCCATATCCAGATGAGCCATCAGGATTTTGTTGCCTGTTCGAAGGGCCTCTTCAAAATCGCTCTTGATGGATTGAAGTTGTTCGGCGGCCTTTCCGGTGACTTTGGGCTTAAGCAGGAACAGCCGATGACGAATTCTCGCTTCGGTCTGAAGAGATTCGAGATGGTTGAGGGCACCGGTCAGCCGCACAAGGTCTCCATGGCATCGCGACTGAGAATCTTTGTCTCCGTCTTTGGCACCCTGCAGTTTGCTGCAGATTTGTTCAAGGGCTTGAATTCTGGATAGGGCAGCCAGCCCTTCCGCTACAGCCGGCAGGGGTTGGGATTTCTGGAGCCGTTCGATTCGTTGTAGGCGAGATTGGAGGGCTTTCAGACGTTCTTCCATTTCTTCGAGCGGCCAGTCAACGGATTTCGAATCGAAAACCGCTTTAAATTCCTGGCCGAGCAGATGAACATACGCCTTGACACAAATCTGTCGGTTTGTGTCGCGACGGAGCGTTACGTCAATTCGTGCACCGGCCGGCAAATCATGAGGAATATTGCTGGCGAAGATTCGAAGTTCCCCGATTTTAAGATTGCAGTCCTGGTGCAGGTCCACTTCACCGAGAAAATGTTCCACGCTTTCATAAACCGGAATCACCACGGCGCATTTGGAATCGCCTTTGGACAGGCGTTCGGCGGTTTCAAATTCGTCTGTTTTTTCAGCAGGCAGGTCGGTGCCCTTATCAAGAAGGACACTGGTCATATTGCCGACTACTCCGACCATCAAATGACTCGGCAGGGTGGGTTGGATTACGTTCATAAAGAGTATCTTGGGCTCATCAAGGGTTAGAAGAACTTGACTGTTTTGATCAAGGATTTGAGTTTCATAATCCGACCGAACTTTTTCGGCTTCTATGAGAAGAACCTCCGTTGTGAAAAAACCGCTCGAATCTACAGAAAGAGGGCCGCTGCTCCAAAGACCGTCTGTCCTGTTGATTCGGAGCGACAGATTCTTCAGGGGTACAGACGCGGATGTGACGATTCCGCTGACAATGGCAACGGGTTCTGAAGAATTGCCTTCATAAGTTAGTTTCACTTGAATGCCGGCGGAGTTTGCGACCTTTTTGGGGGATTCGGGAATCAGATGTTCCGGTACTTCCACAGTGGCTGCATACAAAGCGGCTCCCTCCGCTACAACTGTCATGGGGTCGATCGAAGATTCCAGAGGGATTTCAAGCCGTTCGGACAGCACACGCTGAATAAAGGGGGTTTTGCTGGGGCCTCCGACGAGCACCAGACATTGAATGTCCGAGGGTCTCAATTTGTTTCGGTTCAGCATCTGTCTGCAAATCAGAGCGGCGTTTTCCACATCCGGACGAATCAGCCGTTCGTAGGTCGGACGAGACAGGGGAAAATCCGGTTTAAACTCTTTCTTTTTGCCGTCTCGAAGAGGATGAGCCGTCTCGACAATCGTTTCTTCGATGTCAGAAAGGCGGATTTTGGCCTGTTCAATTGCTGCCATCAGCATTCCCCATTGCTGACAATTTGTCTGCGGAGAAAAGTCTTCTAAATCATACCGCTCTCGAAGGGGATGATAGTCCGGATCCATTTCCCGATATCGTTTTATTTTTTCTTTATAATCCGGGTCGGATTTTCGAGGGCCCAGGACATAATTCATCAATTCCATGTCGAACTTGCGTCCTCCCAGCAGGTCGTTGCCGGCTGTGCCGTCATTCGGGATGGCCAGTCGTCCGTTCCGAACGGTTACCAGCGAGATGTCGAGGGTGCCGCCGCCGATGTCGAAAATGAGCCACTTGGCGTGTTTGTCATCTGCTGTGAAACCGTAGGCCGTAGCTGCAGCAACCGGTTCCATCAGGAGTGTCACAAACTCCAATCCGGCCAGTTGACCGGCTTCGAGAGTGGCTTTGCAGGCCGGGTCGCGGAAAATCGCCGGCACAGTAATGACACAGGAACGGTGATTGGGGTGTCCTGCTTCCAGATATCCCTGCCATAAGCGTCGGATGACTTGGGCGGTCAGCTGTGAGGGGCTGAAGGGTTCCCCGCTGGGAAATGGGTAACGGTCATCGTGACCCATACGGATTTTAAAACCGGTATGGCCGAGTCCGTCATTCGGAGGACGGGTCAAAACGGCATCGTAAGCCGCTTTTCCGACCAGCATTTTTCCCTGAATATTTTTATAAATGACTGAAGGCATGACGGACTGGCCGTCAATCAGAATGACCTTAGGACCGCTTGATGTCATTACGGCCGCACTCGAATTAGAGGTGCCGATGTCCATTCCTACAGAAACAAAAACAGGCATTTCTTTCTCCTTTCCTTTTTTTGGACATTCTTATTCAGGGTCGGGCTACAAATCCCTTGGCTTGCTGTTTGAGTTTTCCCCTTATCATCACAACGGGACGTTCACAGCTGATGATGGTTTTGTATCGGAGTCCGGGCCGCACTTCGGCGGCACCGATGAGTTCAAAATCCAGCCTACCTTCGGTAAATGCCTGCCCGGTCGGGTCTGAATATTCAATTTGCATTCTTTTAAGAAGAGTTTTGATGTGGCTGACGGCATCCTGAATGCACAATTGTTCTTGGGTTGGTGCGGACTGTACACCGCTTTGCGGCCGATTCTGGCGTTCAATTCGAAAGAGGGCGTTGCACAGGGATACAGCAGTTTCTTCGGAGAGGCAAATTCCTTCCGCAGGGGCGGTTCGACCTTCTGCTGTTTCGCTCAGCAGCCGGGCGACCACTTCATCTGCTGAGGAGGAAGAGGACGGCTGAATCCGAAACGGTCCCGGAAATGCCCACTGGTTCAGTTTCAAAAGAGGTCCGCTGCAATGGTTCATTGTGAATCTCCAATCCGGTTGATTTGTCTATATCAATTGAGATAAAAATTGTCCCCGTTCATAAGAAGACATTTTGTAAATTATCTTCAGAAGTTGGTTGAATTGCTCATTGGAAAGAATTCTGGCCAAAAGAGCCAGTCGCTGCTGCTGCTCAAAAGGCAAACTCTGGATAAATCGTCTGAGTTTTTCATCGCCGTAATCGGAAGGAGGCCTTTCCCCGGATTTGTAGCCGGCGGCTTTGACTATTTTGAGCATCGGATAACTGCTTTCTGCGGAAAGACTTTTGATGGATCCGAGCAGGTTTTGCACCATCCCGGCGACTTCCTTTTCCGCCTGGGCCCATAACTCCGCAATTTTCTTTTCCGTGGTTTCTTTGGCCGTCTGGATGCTCCGAGTGCTCCATGTCTCGATTTCAGCCAGCTGTTGCTCAATCTTGCCCAGTCGAGTTCTGACCATTTTGGCTTGTCTGCGCAGATCTTCTATTTCTTCTTCCAGTTCGTTTTTCAATGCTTCTGTCTGCTGTTTGATTTGAGATTCTGCTGTGAGGAGCGGTTCGGCGGCCTGAACAATCTTCATTCGGCGAAGACGGCGTCCGGCCAGAAGGCCGCCTGCGGCGCCAGACAGACCCAAAATCAGCCCGCAAAGACCGGCGTCCAACAGGGTCATTCCTGAAAAGAGAGTCCCGATAGCCGCAAAAGCCAGTGCGCCCCCTGCAGCCAGCAGTCCATCGTGCTGAAAAACAGCCGACCAGCCGTTGTAAAGGTGCTCGGCTTTCTCCTTTTGATGTCGGCCGGCTTCAATCTGAGAAGAATACTGTTTTTCCAACTCGGCTTTTTTTTGGTTTAGTCGTCCCTCCAGGAGCCATTGTTTTTCTGTAATGGCTTTCTCAAGTTGCTTGAGGAGAGCGTGGTCCTTTTTTTCCTGCTCGGAAGTGCTGGTGGACAATTCGTTCAGACGACGTTCCTGTTCGGCTCAAATATCTGACAGGATTTTTTCCAGCTGTTCCTGGAGGGCTTTCTGCTGCTGATGGGCCTTCTCTTCAATGCGTTCTTTTTGTTCTTTGAGCTGGATTAAGGCGGGGTCGTCTCGAAGCTCTTCCGCTCTGATTTTTCCGTTATGGTGCTTGGCGGCCAGCGAACAGCGGGGAACAAGAATTCGTTTGGTGTTCCATTGATATTCGATAATGTCCTCGTAGATGATTTTGTAAAATGGTAGAACAATCGAATCACATGGATCGGCGGTCTGCCCAGGCAGAAACCAGCATTCAGTCGGGTCAAGGTCCTTGGGCACTTCCAGATCGCCGTAAAGCAGTTGAGTTCGGGCCCTCTTTAATTCCCGAATCCGCTGTCGGGTTGCGTTCGACAAGGGAAGCTGCAGCAGTTTTTTGTATAAAATCAGCGTATATAAAATCGCTCGTTCCCTTTCCTGGCCTAAATCAATTCGTTTTTCCATTGCATCGAGAAGACTTTCACCGAAGGCATCAAACTCGGCCTGTTCAACCGCCTCTTCCGGCAATCCCAGTTCGTCTTTCAGAAAAGCCCGTGTGGATAAAGCATCCTCAAACAAGGGTTCATAAAAATCTGAAAAGACCAACCAGGAAACCAATCCTTTGGCAGGAAATGTTTTTCGTTCGGTGGATTTTGAATTTTTGGCCGAATGAAGTTGTTTTGAATTCGGAGATTTCGGCAATTTGACTCCGCAATGGCTGCATGAACCCTCAAGGTCGTCCCATCCGTAACCGAAACCGCATTTCGGACATTTGCTTGTCGGAACACCTGATTTTCTGACGAGATAGTCTTCTCCTTCCGGATTTGACAGTCGAGCAAGCAAGGGCTTAAGCCATTCGAGGGCTAAAGATTTGGCCAGTTGAATCAGTGTTGCCTGCTTGGCTTCTTGCGGAAATTCGGAGCGTTGAATCAGCTCCAGATGTTTTAGGCAAAGGGTCCGCCTGCCCAGTCTTGCATACGAGCGGATGAAAAAGGCCGGAAAAGAAAGAATCAGCTGGGCAATTTGCATTTTGAATTCACCGTCGAGACGGCCGGTTCCCAATCGCCAGTCCGCCCACTGCTGCGCCCATTCATTCAGGTAATTCCAAAATTCTTTCGATTGCAGAATGACTGCCCACTGCTGGAGGGCTTTTTCCCACATTCGGCCGGGTTCTGTCCCGTTGTTCTGAAGAATGTTAATTTCTTCCTGCAAAGCCAGGTTGTGATAGGTGATAGCCAGGGCGTGCCGGGCCAGCAGTTGCCGGCGGGAGTCTTGGCAGCCGGCGATTTTCAAAAAATGCTCACACACGGCTTCATTAACGAGCGAGTGATGACGAACAACAACGTCAAAATCATTCAGGTTTAAATGAGGCCAGAAAAAACCGTCCAGCATGCGATAATGCGGGTCCCTGAGACGTCGGACCGACTCCCCTGGATTTTCCGCTGCCAAATGGGAATCATATCCGATCTGAATCGTCATTTGATGAACGGCCCGGCGGTTCAGCCGTTCCAGATTGCGAAATTTCTGAGAGGCCAATTCAAGCGTCCTGTCATCGCTGGAGGCCGGAATTGATAGAAATCGAAAGCCATTATAGGCATATAAGTCCGCACGGGGTTCTATCCCCGCAATTTTGATGCCAAGGGGCTTTTTCATCAGACGCGGCAGGTCGATTTGCCCGTGTAATATAAAACTCGGTTCCGACTTGGCGAAATCCTTACTCATGACCAGTCTCCTTTTTTATACTTCTGAAGGATTGCATCTGCTTGTATTGCTCCCAAAGAGCCAGCTGCTCACTGTACGGAGAAACATCTCCCTGCATGTGGATGCCGTTTTGGCGGGCGATCTGACGGGCGGTGAAAAAGACGACTTTGGCTTGGGCATTTTCAATATCCACCAGACCCAGAATAAATGATTTATTGGGGTCCAGGGTTTTTAGAAAGCGAACGAAGCCGCATCTGATTCCTCCCAGCTGCTCTTTGGGTATCTTTGTGCCGTCCAGGAGGATGACTTGTGTACCCTCGCACAGAACGACTTCCTGACGCATTTCGATGGCTAAATTGGGTTCAATTTTCATTTTGCTTCCCTTGTCTCTGTCAGTTCACTATTTTTGATTGGGTTGTTCTCCTTCTTCCATACGGAAAGACAGCAAAAGTTCCGACAATGAAAACAAAAACTTCCTCCTTTTTTAAAAAAACATAAAAGCTTTCTACAAAAGAGCTTGGGGAAGGAAAAACAGGATGTTTATTCTCGTAAGATACTCCTCTTCCTATTTTTTTGCTTTTTTAATGCCTTTTCGTGCAACACTTGTTTCTATTGCGGTTTCTCCTTCTAAAACTCCTTTACTCATAACTTTACCTTAAAGAAAGGTGGGTTTGCAAGGATTTTTTCGCTCTTGAAAATTGAATTTTCTTGTGGTAATATCTATTTTGATAAAATAAACTTTCCCCTTTTTAAGGAAAGAGATGTTAGGACTCAAACGATGGCAAATAAGCAGCCCCCAACTTATGCTCCCTTTCCTGTGACCATCTGGACCATGATTGAACAGGCAAAGAATCGGGAGTCTCCGGAGGGTCGGGAGGCCATCGAACAATTTGCAGCTCTTTATTGGAAGCCGATTTATGCTTTTTACCGCTCTCAGGGGTATTCGTTTGAAAAGGCCGAAGACCTTACCCAAGGTTTTTTGGCCGATTTTTTCGAAAAACAAAAAATCGATTCCGCGGATTGTCAAAGAGGGCGGTTCCGAACTTTTCTGCTGACCTGTGCCCGTAATTATCTGATTGATGAGTATCGCCGTGGTTCTGCCCGCGAACGAGGCCGTCTCCGTAAGCTGCTTCGATGGGAGCAAATCCGGAGTCAGACGGGACCGGCCATAGAACCTTCCGATGAGGAAACGCCGGAGCAGGTGTATCAGAGTGTCTGGCGGAGAGAACTTCTTAATTGGGCAGTTCAGGCCGTCCAAGAGCGATGCCGGGAAAAAGATCGGCAGGTTTGTTTTGAGGTTTTTACGGACTATTATTTGCAGAATGAACAGGACCGTCCCACATGGGACCAAGTTGCCGCCAAATATCATCTAAACAGCTGGAAGGAGGCATCCCACAAGGCGGAGTGGGTCAAGCAGCAGTTCATCAAAGCGATTCGTGGGGAAATCCGAGTTTATACCAAGGCCAAGAGTGAGGAGGAGGTTGATGAGGAATTGAGGGAGTTATTAAGCTTTTGATGCATCTCACGCTTTGCGGTTCAGGAATTTAAAAATGAAGAAAGACCCCAAGACAAACGTTTCAAAACTTGCAGATGAGGAAATTTGTCGCCTGCTGATGCTCGGGCTGGAGGGTAAGGACACGGCGCCGACGGAGAAACCGACAGACCGCCGGGCCGGATTGCCTTCCGATGATCCAGGTCCTCGGACCCTGCAAATTTCTCCACCGGATGAATCCTAATTCCCCTGAAACTATTGATTGCCCCGACAGAAAATTTATTTAGGTGAAGTCTCAGGTTGAATCCGAACGGCGCGGGTAACGGACAGAGGAGAGGTTTTATGAGTGCGGCTCCCAAAGGGGTGGGGGATGTAATTTTCGGCGAATATGTGATTGAAGAATGCTGGGAAAGTTCAGCAATTGTTTATAAGGTTTTCCACCGCAGCCATCCGGAGCAAAAATACATTGTCAAGCGGGTGCGTCCGGAACATACCGGCTATCAGGCCGTGCTGGATTGGTTTGCACGGGAAGTGCAGATTTGGCAGCGGATTACCGGACACCCTAATATTGTTCGGCTGGTGAATCCGTGGCGGATCGATACAGACGGGGTGAATTATTTTTTTGTTGAATTTATCGACGGGCCTCAATTGGCGGATGTAATTCGGCGGACCAAAACGGGGCGTTTGTCCTGTCCGCAGACATTAAATTGGGCTTGGCAGATTGCGGATGCAATGGCTTATGCGGCTCGAAAGTCCATCCAGGAAGGCGGAGGAATTGTTCACCGTGATCTGGACTCCACGAATATTCTGATTAGTCGGGACGGGAACGTCAAAATCAATGACTGGGGTTTAGCCAAAGATTTGTCAGAACCGGAATCGCCGATTCCAACAGCTACCATTCAGGAGTATCTGGTGGGGAAAGCCACTTGGATGCCTCCGGAACAGTTTCCGCCGCGGCGTGCGTCTGGTTATCGGGTGGCCGGAGATATATATTATTTTGGGGGCCTTCTGTGTCAGATGCTGACCGGCCGTCCTCCGAATCCGGAGCAGAGCGACTTAATCCGCACTTCCTCAGAAGAGGTTGTTAAGAGGTTGCTGCGGGACTGGCAGGAGCAGTCTATTCACCCTTGCATCCGCAAACTTTGTTCGGATAGGAAACTGGCTCGTTTGGTCATGGATTGTTTACAGGTTGAAGAAGACCGTCGTCCTCAGGATTTTTCTGCTGTTCAGGAGCGTCTGCTGGAAATTGACCAAAGCCCGGCCGGGATGGAGTCTGTTTCCTGTGTTCAATGTTCTGAATGTTCATTTATCGGATTGGAAGAGCAGGCCACCTGTCCGGTTTGTGAAAGCACAGCGGAATGGACACCGTGGGAATATAAACCGTTTGTTTGGACGGCCTACAGGAAAGAAGAAAAATCCTACCGGAAACCGTCCTATCCGACGAATCATCTGATCACTATTTCTGCCGGACCGGCTCTCATCGGAGCCAAAGTGGAAGTCGTTACAGCTCTTCAAGGGGTCTATGATTTGCAGGGAGCCCGATTAGAGCAGTTTCTGATGCCGCCGGAGCATACGGTTCAGCTGCCGTCTTTTTCAATTGCCAGACTGGCGGTGTCTAATTTTGAGTACGGTCAGTTTGTTGAGCGGACCGGTTGGCGCCGCCCGCCTCACTGGCCCAAAGGAGCTCCGGCGGATTTTCCTTCATCAATGGGAGAACAGCCGGTTACGCATGTGGATTTTCAGGATGCAGAGGCCTTTTGTCAGTGGAAAGGCTGCCGTCTGCCGACCAATGATGAGTGGGAGCGTGCCGCCCGCGGACCGGACGGCCACGTCTATCCCTGGGGCAACCGATGGCCGGAAGATACTCCCTATGCCCAGACTCTGGAGAGGCATCGTAAGACTCGGGAGGAATTGGTGAGCGTGGAGGCCCTGCCCGATGGAGCTGCGTCTGAGGGGTTGCTGAATCCAGCTGGTAATGTGTGGGAATGGGTTGACGGCGGAGAAGGAAGACTCAAGCATACACGCGGCGGTTCCTGGAGGTATGCAGGTGAGTTGTACTCGCTGAACTGGTTTCGGATGCCGACGGATGCCTCGCTGCTGCAGGACGATGTTGGATTCCGATATGGAAAAGACCTTCAGGAAAAACCGGTCCGGTGGTCTTCCGAAGAACTGGCGCAGACGGCTCTTATCCCTTCCGGGCGATATCTTCT
Organism: Anaerohalosphaeraceae bacterium; assembly: GCA_035378985.1. Taxonomy (NCBI): domain Bacteria; kingdom Pseudomonadati; phylum Planctomycetota; class Phycisphaerae; order Sedimentisphaerales; family Anaerohalosphaeraceae; species Anaerohalosphaeraceae bacterium. Next base: position 18,069 of record DAOSUR010000009.1, on the reverse strand, counting down.
GGGGACAAGTCAGGAAGAGATTCTCTGGGCTCGCCGCCAGTTCGGGCTTTCTGAAAACGACTTGAATGTACTCAAAAGGAATCCCGAACGGATTGTTCCTTTGCAAAGTTTTCGTCTTCGAAAGTTTCCCGTGACCAATGAAGAATACTACCAGTTTGTTGTTCAAACCGGTTATCCGAGCCAGCCGAAACATTGGAACCTGCATTTGCTCGAATGGTCGGACCGGCCGTTTCTTGAAAAATACAGGTATCATCCGGTGACGGGGATTTCTTATAAGGATGCAGTGGCTTTTTGCTCCTGGTGCGGAGGGACGCTTCCGACCAATGACCAGTGGGAAGCGGCGGCCAGAGGAACTGATGGGCACCGCTATCCATGGGGGGACACCTTCGATAGGACCCGGTGCAATATGGCGGAGTCAGGTCTGGCCCGTACATCCGCGGCAGGCCAGTTTAGTGCAGGAGTTAGTTGTTTCGGATGCGAGGACATGACGGGCAATGTTCTTGAATGGACAATGAAGGATTCCTCATCGGAAGGGGCGTATTTTCTGCGCGGAGGTTCTTATGAAGATACCGGAGCTTTATCTGGTCTTACGTATCTGAGGATAGAGGCCGATCCGGACCTGGAACTGCCGACGGTTGGATTTCGTGTAGCATTTCGTTAAAGAAGGGTCGGAAATATGACATGGGAATGGATACAAGGATTAGAGAAAAGGGGGGTCCGTTTTGTCCTGTTAGCAGCGGCCGCGGCAACAGCTCTGACTTTTCTGACCGTCCGCTTTGCCCTTCCGCCGGGCAGCTATATCAGGACACTGTTTCTCGAAAGGACGTTTATCCAATATCTAACGACCTTTTGTTTCTGGCTGACGGTGGTTTGTATCGGCCTGAAGCATATTCGTTTCAAGCATGAGCAGAAGGCCTTTGATGCGGCCCGTGAAATTCTGAGCAATGAAGCATTCGAAATCGTAATGACTTGGCAGGAGGCGGACACGGTTCGCCGGCATTTTCTGCAGGATAAGTACAAACCCTTCCACAACAGTCAGATTTTTGAAATGATTTTGCACGGAATGGATCGGCTTCGGAAATGTCAGAGTCCTTCCGAACTTGATGATTACTTTCGCTCCCGAAGTGCCGTTAATCAGGATGAACTGGAAACCGGCTATACCAATGTGCGGTATCTTTTATGGCTGATACCCACGCTCGGCTTTATCGGAACGGTGCTGGGAATCGGTGTGGGGCTGGCGGGTTTTGCCGCCATTATTCAGAAAGCGGAAGGCTTTCAGCAGGTGAAGGCCTCGCTGCCGAAGGTTACGGCCAATTTTGCCACGGCCTTCGATACAACCCTGCTGGCGTTGGTGCTTAGCGTAGCGGCGGTTTTTTATATGTCCTGGATGCTTAAACGTCAGGAGCACATGCTGGAAAAAATCGATATGCTCTGCTTTGACGAAGTCTGTGCTCTTTTTGAAGAGCACGATCGGGCCTCGATGGAGATTGTCGAAGCAATGAAAAAGGGTTTTGAACAGCTGCGAACCGCTATGAACGGCAATCGAGCGGATATTGAAAATGTTATGCAGCATAAGATACCGCCGCTAATTGCCGCTCCGATTCTGCAGGGGATGGTCAGCCATTTAACAACTCTGGAAGGACTGCTGGCGGATAGTCTGAAACTGCAAAATCAAAGCAGCCAGTTCCTTTCGAAACTCAGCAAAGATTCTTCCGGCGGTCCTGTCCTGACTCAGGAACATATCCGTCCGATAGAAAATCTGCTCAAAGAAATTCGCGACCTTCTCCAGCGGTCCGCGAACAAGAATCCCTCTCCATCCATTCCTGATTCGGTATAAGAACAGGTGCGTGGTTTATGGCTCGCAAACGTTCAGAAACGCTTACCTTTTTCGGGACTTCGTTTCTCGATGTGCTGGCGAATACCATCGGAGGACTGGCTTTTTTGCTGGTGCTGGCGGTGTTGCTGGTCGGCGATTTGGTTTTTGTACCGCCGGAGATTATGACGGAACAATTGCCGGACGGCTATCATGGAGCGGAATATTCTGTTTGGCTCGGGGCACGAGAAGGAATGGGGAAATTCCGGTGGGAATTCGGGAAGGGGCAGCGGCCGAACGGATTGATTTTGGATGCCAAAACAGGCAAGTTGTCTGGACGTCTCCAACTGCCGGCGGAGATTGAAGAAAAACAGGATTATGTATTTGAGGTGATTTGCAAAGCCGTTTCGCCGGATAATCCGGAGAATATCAAGGAAGTGGCCCGGAAATTCAAGCTTGATGTCTATCGGAAGATGCCGGTCCCTACCGTCCCGCTTTCGATTCTGACAACCAGTCCTCTGCCTGATGCCTATCAGGGACAGTCTTATCCGTTTCAGTTTGCCGCGGAAGGGGGACAGCTGCCTTATTCCTGGTCGACTCCGTCAGAGCATCTGCCGCCCGGACTGACCCTGACGCCGGAAGGCCGTTTGGAAGGACGCCCTAACCGCACCGGCGACTATGTTTTTGAAGTCACAGTCAGAACGCCGCGGGGACAGCAGGAAAGCAGGTCTTTTCATCTGGCCGTTTATGAAAAATATCCGCCTCCTCCCCCTTTGAAGGTTGTTACAGAGAAAATCCCCGCTGCTGTTGCTAAGGAAGCTTATATGATTTATGCCGCCGCGGAAGGCGGGCAGCCGCCGTACCGATGGTCTTTGGAAGGAGCAGGGCCCGGCTGGCTTCGGCTGAACGATTCTTCAACGGCCTTTCTCGGAACGCCGGCTCTGTCCGATATCGGAACGAGGGAGATTCGCTGGAAAGTCACGGATAAAAACGGCTTTCAGGCGTCAAGTGGTCCGCTGCAATTAACGGTGCTGGCACCGCCGGGGCAGACCCCGCCGCCGCCGGAAATCAAAACCAAAATGCTGCCGGATGCCCGTGTGGGTCAACCTTATCATCTGGCTGTGGCGGTTGAGGGGGGGGCGCCGCCATATCGCTGGACAATTGAACCTCGTAACTTTTGTCCGGGTATGACCTTCTCAGCTAAAGAGGGGCTCTTTGAAGGCACTCCCTCCCGAAAGGGGGTGTTTCTTGTTTCGATTGCTCTGACGGATGCCGAATCGCGACGGACGTCGGTCGCCTACGAATTTACGGTGCACCCGCCGCTGAAGCCCGTTGAAATCCTTACTCACCAAGCCGGACTAGGTCGCGTGGGAAGTCCTTATGAGATTGCGCTGTCGGCTACGGGCGGGTATCCGCCTTATCACTGGGCCCTTACAGGCGGGCAGCTTCCTGCCGGGCTTGAGATAGACAGCCAAAAAGGTCTCCTGAAAGGAGTGCCTCAGCAGGCGGGACCATTTGAAGTGAAACTGGCTGTTCGGGATGCCGAGGAGAATGCTTCTGCGGAACCTCTTGTGCTTAAAGGAGGAATTCTCACCGAGGAAAATACGACTCCTCTTGAAATTACGACTCGTTCGATTCCTGTTCTGCTGACCGGGCGATCGTCGGATATAGTTTTTGCCTGTGTGGGGGGGCGGGAACCTTGTCGTTGGCAGGGCAGCCGGCTCCCGGAGGGCTTGATTTTGGATGAAGAAGGGCGTTTGAGCGGAATTCCGAACAAAGCGGGCTGCAGCCGTATCTGGGTTCAAGTGACCGATGCCGGCGGACACCAGGTTCGGCGAGAGTTTGAATTGACGGTTCGAAGGATGGTCCCTCTCTGGCTGCCGGTAATCCTTGCTTTGCTTTTGGCGGCGGCTCTGATGACGATTCTTCGTCTCCTGCGCTCCTTTGCCTCCCGCAAGCCCGTGACGGTAGAACCGTTAAGGATTTTAACAAAATCGATTCCGAATGCACGTGCTTCTTGTGATTATTCAGTTCAGCTGGCGTGTATAGGCGGTGTGGGACCGTACCGTTGGAAAGTCGCGGAGGGTACCTTGCCTCCGGGAATGACGCTTTCTCCGGAAGGGCAACTCTATGGCAGACCCTTTGCAACGATTCACGTCAACGATACAAAAGAAATAAATTTTACTGTGGAAGTAAAAGACTCCCGCGGCCAGACCGCTTGCCAAAAACTATGATGGCTGTCCAAAAGGAGATATGGGCAGACATGGCAGCTTGATCCCATGAGGACATATTTTTTTCCTGAGATAATCCGGACTCCAGTGGACCTAACAAAATCGGTGTCTGTCCGACAATCTGGTTTGGTTTTTTGGTATGATTCAAATTGCCGGAATGGTGTTTTTTCCTACAAGCCATTTCATAACCCAGAATCTTTTTTTATTTTTAAGCTTTCGCCACGCAAGAACTTATGTACATTTGGCTCCAAAACGGTTTTTTTAAAGAGTCAAGGATGACTAAACAACGTTGGAAGCTTACGGATAAGCAGTGGGCAAAAATTGAACCATTCCTGCCAAAACCTAAAAGGTCAAAACGCGGCGGCAGACCGTGGATTGATAACCGCAGAGTTTTTGAAGGCATCCTCTGGGTGTTGCGAACCGGAGCTCCATGGGAGGAGGTTCCCCAAAAATATGGAAGCGTTTCGACCTGCTGGCGGCGATTGCGAGACTGGGAAGAACAGGATATTTGGCTGGGTGCGTGACGAGCCTTTCTGGCCCAACTCGATGAGCGAGGCCGGCTGGACTGGAGTGAATGCTTTATCGATGGCAGTTTTGCACCTGCCAAAAAGGGGCGAATGTGTCGGAAAGACCAAACGCGGCAAGGGAACGAAATGGATGGTGGTGGTCGACGGCCGAGGTATTCCTTTGGGAAACCACCTGGACTCTGCGTCCCCGGCGGAGGTCAAACTTGTCGAAAGGACCCTCAAAACGATAGCGGTACCCCGGCAGGGTCCGGGGGCGCCAAAACAAAAACCTGAGCGTCTTATTGCCGATCGCGGCTACGATTCGGATTCTTTGCGAAAGCAGCTTGCACGACGCGGCATAGAATTGATTTGTCCGCATCGTACCCGTTGCAGAAAGAAACCGATACAGGATGGAAGAAAATTTCGTCGTTACAGGCGTCGATACAAGGTCGAACGCACCTTTGCTTGGCTGGGCAACTGCCGCAGACTTGTCGTACGATACGATCGGAATATTACAATTTATCGTGCATTCTTTCATATAGCTTGTTTAATTATAACGCTCAGGAGGTTATGAAATGGCTTCGAATCTAGATAACCTTGAGGAATCGTTCTGCGGTTTCTTTTTTAAGGGTTCCATGATGGTCTTCCTTTAGCTGATCTTTTCAATCCTGTCAGTCAGGTTCTTTCCACTGTTTGATGCGGGAAAGAAGGATGTATCTTTGGGAGTAAATAAAATTATTTGAAGGGAGGGTGTCTCCTTGAAAAATTAAGCCGCCAAGGTTAAATGAATAACTTTGGCGGCTCGTGCAATGCAGCCGGTCTAATCAAGATTGCTGATATAGACCAGAAAACCAGGGACAGAAATGTCAGTAAAGACTCTTATAAAATTCTCTACTTGTCTCTTTGTTACACCTCCATCACCTATCAGATCAGATTCCAAACATGAATCGCCTTCGCTATTAAGATATCCTCTTGAAAGACGTTTTCTGCGATTCCATTTATTTACATCTTCAAGAGAGATATTTTATTTAATCCCAAAAAAAAGTACTAGATCCCCATCCTTATAAATCGTAAGAGCGTACTTTATACCTCTCTTGTCCGTAAATGTCAGAACCCCTTCTTCAGTGTTGATTGTTACCGAAGCATAACCCATTTTTTCAAGAATCCGTTTTGCTTCCTGGAAGCTTAATTTCTGAATGACCACATTTTCGTCAGCATCATTTGAATCACTGATGGTGTAACTTGATTCCTTCTCTGCTTCAGTTTTATCTGAAGCCAATTTTGCAAAAGTAACGCTTAAGCCGATACTCAGCAACCCAACCATCGTGATTAATACCATTGCCTTTTTCATTTTTGTACCCTTTCATTTTCTTGTTTTCCTTTTTTTCAAACCTGCCAATCAGGTTCTTTCCGATAATAGATACGGGGAAAGCAGATGGATTCCGGGGAAAAGCAGAAAATTTCCATTAAGCGATGTGGGCTAACCGAAAACCCCCACGCGATTACCCGTTTTATGAAGTCATTTGAAGTAATAGGGTAGTCTTGAGACGGTCTAAACGTGCCCAGAGTTGCAGGCCGTCGAGCAGACGGTAATAAACAAACGGGGCTTTTTTTGGAATCGACTGGTCAAACCAAACAGTCGTTGGGCCAGCCGGTTGCCATGGAGCCGCCCTCCCGGCTGATCAGATGGTTCAGGAGACGCTTAAGGCGGTAGAAGATATCCGAACAGTCATCGTGAATCCAGCGAGCCAGGTCGGTGACGACCAGGGTGCCGGCTATCAAGATTGCCCCAATGGCTTGACGAAGAAAACGCTGCCGGGGTCGGTCGGTTTGGCCCATCAGAGGAGACAAAAAGACAGAAAGTAAATTTCGGGTCTTGCTTAAGATAAAATCATGTCGTACCATTTTTCTACCTCCTTGTGTTTGTGGAAGTTAGGTTCTTGGAAAAGCGTATTTTGCAAACACAAGGAGGGTTTTCCCGTACCCCCCTCTCTCTCTAAAACGGGTAATCGCGTGGGAAGGAAATATATTGTAGACATTTCGGGTAATTTGCCTACAATACTATGTGAAATCGATACTGCCGACGGTTCTTTGAAAAAATCATATCTCTATGCCGACGGGCGGATTCTGATGCAGAAGGATTACGAGAACCCGGCTAACGTCCATAAGACCTACTGGCATGTCCACGACTGGCTTGGCAGTATCCGGCAGGTCTTGGCTTATCACAAAAATTCCTCTCTATTGAACATCGTCCATAGTTACGGCTGTACGCCGTTTAGGCCGTTGGATGCCGGACTGTGCTCCGGCGGCGGGGTTGAGAGAAACAGTTTGGTTTACTTGGGCGGAGAAAAAATTGAAAAGCGGGGGTGTTTTGCGCGAAATGTTCTTTTTTGGGGCGCAAGATTGCCTTGTTCATTCCTTTCAGATGCCTGACAATTTTTCGTTCGGAACGTTATTTGCAGCGTGAATTGTTGGGAAAATGTATCCGGAAGAATCAGAAAGGTTTGTGTAAGCTTCAGACCGAATGTATAATTGTTTTTTTGCGGTTCTTTTCCCGTCAGGAGTTGGGCGCGGATTGGTTTCAACGCAGCGAAATAAATTGTCTGTTAGAGGCGGCAAGGGAGAATGATGAAAACACGTTCGTGCGGATGCATCGGTGTGCTGTTTCTGATTTCTTTTTTGTCAGGGGCGGGCGCGGAGGAGCGTAAACCTGACTTTTTCCTCCAAATTGATTCGAATGAAACCCTTCAGTACGGTACCGATTCGCAGGGCAATCGAATTCCGGATTTTTCTCACTGCGGCTATGAAGGGCAGGACAAGCCGATCCCCAATGTGCCTGTACGGGTTATTGTCGAGCCGATTGAGGGCGATAATACCGCCCGGATTCAGGCGGCTGTCGAGTATGTGTCTTCGCTTCCCTTGAATAATGACGGCTTTCGGGGAGCTGTTCTGCTGCGTCGGGGGCGATATATCCTGCAGGGCGGCTTGATTCTGCGTTCATCCGGGGTGGTTTTGCGCGGCGAGGGAATGGATGAGGATGGCACGGTCCTGATTGCCGCCGGCACGGACCGCAGAACCCTCATTCGTATTGCCGGAAAGAATGACCGTTCCGGAGTGGGGCAGGCGGTTCAGATTCAGGATGAAATGGTTCCGGTCGGCTCCTATTCCCTTCGTCTGGAGAATACGGAGGGCTTTTCCGTCGGGGATACGGTGGTGATTACCCGGCCCAGCACCCGGGAATGGATAGAGCATATCGGAATGAATCGGTTCGGCGGCGGGCTCAAAGGTCAGTTTGACTGGAAGGCTGGCTCTCGCGATATCCGATGGGATCGGGTGATTCGTGCCGTTGACGGCGGGCGGGTCATTCTGGATGCCCCGCTGACGGCGGCTCTCGAGCAGCGGTGGGGCGGCGGCACCGTACAAAAATACCAATGGCCCGGACGGATTCATCATATCGGGGTGGAAAATCTCCGCTGTGTGTCGCAATTCAATCCGGCCAACCCGAAGGATGAGAATCATTCCTGGATGGCCGTTACGATTGAAAATGCCGAAAATGTCTGGGTTCGCCGCTTGACGGCCGTTCATTTTGCCGGTTCGCTGGCGGCGGTGTGGGAAACCGCCAAATGGGTTACGGTGGAGGATTGCCTGTCTCTGGAGCCCGTATCTGAGGAAGGCGGCTGGCGAAGAAATTCCTTTTTTACAATGGGGCAGATGACCCTTTTTCTTCGGTGTTGGTCTGAGCGGGGGCGGCATGATTTTTCCGTCGGCTACTGTGCACCGGGGCCGAATGCATTCGTGCAGTGCTGGGCCAGGGAGCCGCTGGAGGACAGCGGACCGCTGGAAAGCTGGGCCTGCGGCGTTCTTTATGACAATGTGCGAATTGACGGAAATGCCCTGCGGGTAGGCCATCGCGGCAGCCGAGGCGAAGGGATTGGATGGACCGGCGCCAATTGTGTTCTCTGGCAGTGTGATGCGGCGATTATCGAATGCGCCAAACCCCCGACCGCCTGGAACTGGGCGTTCGGATGCTGGGCGGAATTCGAAGGCGACGGCTGGTGGGAGCAGTCCAACAATTTTGTCAAGCCTGACAGTCTTTATCAGGCCCAGCTGGCCCAGCGGCTTGGCAAAGAGGCGGCAGGTCGGATTCGTCTGTGGAAAGTTGATACTTCCGGTACGACAAACCCCTCTTATGAATTAGCGGCGGCATTGGCGGCCGCCTCCTCAAAACCAATGCCGACCCTCGCGGAGTTTATTGGGAAATTGACGGAGGAATATCCGATTGTCTCCGATACGTCCGCGGCTCAGCCGCTCGAGAAGGTTTGGGATGAAACAAAGAACCGAACGGTTTCCGCCAATCCGCCGGAAAAGCAGATTTCCCTTGTGAACGGACTCCTTGTCTGTCAGGGGAGGCTGCTTGCCGGTGCGAGCACGGGGGTTGCCTGGTGGAGGGGGACGACACGTCCCGATGAGGCTCCGTCTTTTGGGATCGGGATTACCCGGTTTGTTCCGGGGCGAATCGGACGGGGGTTTACGGATGATTTGGAGGAATTAACGTCTGAAATGGCGGCGTCCGGCAGGGCGGTGCTGGATTACAATTACGGCCTCTGGTATGAGCGCCGGAGGGATGACCATCAGCGTGTCCGCCGGATGAACGGGGATGTTCGGCCGCCGTTTTACGAGCAGCCCTTTGACCGCAGCGGTATCGGAACGGCCTGGGACGGGCTGAGCCGGTATGATTTGACCCGCTATAACGCCTGGTATTGGGCCCGGCTGAAGGAGTTCGCGGATTTGTGCGAACGCAAAGGGCTGGTTCTGCTGCACCAGAACTACTTTCAGCACAACGTGCTGGAGGCCGGGGCCCATTGGGCGGATTTTCCGTGGCGGCCTGCCAATAACATCAACGACACAGGTTTTCCGGAGCCGCCGCCCTATGCCAGCGATAAACGGATTTTTCTGGACCATTTGTTTTATGATGTCAGTCACCCCGGCCGACGTGCCCTGCATCAGGCCTATATCCGCCAGTGTCTGGATGCGTTTGCGGACAATACAAATGTCATTCAGATGACATCGGCGGAATATACCGGGCCGGCGGAGTTTGTCCGTTTTTGGCTGGATACAATCCGGCAGTGGAAACAGGAAAAGCAAAGAAATCCGCTGATTGCTCTCAGCTGCACAAAAGACGTGCAGGATGTAATTTTGTCCGAGCCGAAGTATCGAGAACTCGTTTCTGTGATTGATATTCGGTATTGGTGGTATCAGCAAAACGGGGCACTGTACGCTCCGCAGGGGGGCAAACATTTGGCACCGCGTCAGCATGCCCGCCTGCTCAATCCCAAACCGGCCTCCTTTGAACAGGTGGTTCGGGCTGTACGGGAATACCGAGAACGGTATCCGGACAAGGCGGTCATTTATTCGGCGGACGGCCGTTTTGGATGGGCCGTGCTGCTGGGGGGCGGTTCGCTGCCTCCGCTGCCGCCGAAGACCGAACCTTCGCTTCTGGAGGCGGTTGTGAAAATGAAGCCGTTCGATTGGCCCGGGGATTCGGCCCACTGTTTTGCTCTGGCTGACGTGCCGAAACAATATCTGGTTTATGCGGCGGAAGGAAAGAAACTGCCTTTGCCCGTTCAAAAAGACGAAGAAACGTTTGAAATCCGCCGAGTCGATTTGGAAACCGGTCAGATTTCATCTGTTCAAAAACTGGTTCAGCAGGAGTGGCTTGCGGAAGCACCTGCTTTCTATTGGATTGTGAGAAATTAGGGATTTCGAATGAAAGGGTGGGTTTTTGCTCTGGCGGTTTTGATTTCTCTGCCGGAAGGCAGGGCCGAAGAACCTGCATCCGTTCAGCGATGGGGAATCTTCGAACTTTCTTTCAAGGGACCGAGCCAGGGCAATCCGTTTGCGGATGTTCATCTGAGTGCTGTTTTTACACAGGGAGAGCGAAAGGTTTCCGCAGAGGGGTTTTATGACGGCAACGGCGTTTATAAAATTCGTTTTATGCCGGAATCCGAAGGGAGATGGTCTTATGAAGTCCAAAGCAGCCTGCCGGACCTGAATGGAAGGCAGGGAGCGTTTGTGTGCACTCCTGCGGCCTCGGGCAATCACGGTCCGGTTCGAGTGAGAGAGCAATATCATTTTGCTTATGCCGACGGGACGCCGTTTTTCCCATTCGGCACGACGATTTACAAGTGGTTTTTTCAGCCCGATGCCGTGCAGCAGCAAACCCTTCAGACTCTCCGAAACTCGCCGTTTAACAAGGTACGTTTTCTTCTGCTGCCTCCGGGGAATCTTCGTTCCAACACCGACCCCAATGCCTTAACCTGTTTTCCTTTTCAGCAGAAAGGGATGAATGGATGGGATTTTACGCAGTTTAATCCGGAGTACTTTCGTAAGATAGAACGGGGGATTGCTCAGCTGTCTGAATTGGGGGTTGAGGCCGACGTAATTCTTTTTCATCCGTACGACCGAGGCGAGTGGGGGTTCGATCGAATGTCCATGGAAGACCGTCGATTTTATCTCCGATATGTGATTGCCCGTCTGGCGGCCTTTCGGAATATCTGGTGGTCCCTGGCGAATGAAAACAGCTTTATTCAGAACCTGACGGATGAGGATTGGGATGCTCTCTTTTGTCTGGTGCAGGAAAAAGACCCGTATCAGCACCTTCGCTCCATGCACAATGCGGACCGGATTTATGATTATACCAAAACCTGGGTCACTCACGTAAGTCTTCAATACTATATGGCGGCCCGCTATCTGGGGATAGCGCCGATGCTGCGGGATATCTACAAAAAGCCGATAGTTCTCGATGAAATTAATTATGAGGGCAACATTGACCGCCGATGGGGACAGCTGTCGGGAGAGGAGATGGCCTTTCGGTTTTGGTCCGCCTATATCGGCGGGGCGTATGCCACCCATGGGGAAGCCCTGAAAATTTCGATATCGGATGTTCCGTGGACATCTGCAGGGGGGACACTTCGAGGACAGAGTCCGCCGCGGATCAGCTTTCTCCGAAAAATTGTGGAGTCCGGTCCGCCGGAGGGTCTGGAACCGATAGACCAGTATTATGAAACCAATATCGCCGGCCGGCCGGGTCGATATTATCTGATTTACTTCGGGAAAGAGCCCATTCGAAAATGGACCTTTCGGCTGCCGAAGAAGGGCCTGGAAAACGGAATGCGGTTTCGCGCAGAACGGATTGATACTTGGAATATGACTATTGAATCGGTGGAAGATACATTTGAAGTGGAGAAACTGGATCAGTATGTCTATGCAGATGTTAAACGGCGGACTATTCAGATGCCCGGCAGGCCGTATATGGCCCTTCGGCTGCAGTGTGTGGACTAAAAATCACTCGAGAATTGTTCGCTTGTCGGTTGGTTTGATGTTTTGTCTATCCGGTCTCCTCCGGTCTGCGGGGGATGAACAAGAGCCCGTTCGGTTTGTCGGAGCCGTAAAAACCTCCAACAGCGACTACAAAACCGGCTACCACGATGGACAGCTGCCTCCCGCCGTCGGGGTTCATAACTACCAGATTCTGCGGGCCAACCGAAGCCATCCGGAATGGTCGGACGGGCTGGGCTGGACGTACAACCATGCGCCGATGCTGGCCTATGCGAACGGGCAGTTTTATTGTCATTATTTGACCAACCCTTTTGGAGAGCATATTCCGCCCGGTGCCACAATGCTGACCCGTTCCAAAGACGGCAGGCACTGGAGCCGCCCGCAGGTTTTGTTTCCCATCTATCCGTTGGCGGATGAAAAGGCCCAAATCACCTATCCCTATATGCACCAGAGGATGGGGTTTTACATCGCTCCCAACGGACGCTTCCTGACGATGGGCTTTTACGGCTCGCCGTACAGTGACGGCATCGGCAGGGTGGTGCGGGAAATCCGTCCGGATGATTCACTGGGCCCGATTTACTTCATTCGGGTCAATGACAACTGGACAGGGCCGCTGCTGTATCCGCTTTATACGGAATCAAATGATGTCGGTTTCGTTTTTGCGTGCAATGCGTTTCTGGAGGATAAGGTTCGGCGGATCCAGTGGTGGGAGGAAGACCAGTTTGCACAGGACCGCGATGATTTTTATCGGGTGACCTGGCCGCCGCCTCAGGGACGCAGCAAGCCCGGCAAGGCCTTCTGCTTTTATACCCGTCCTGATGGAGTCATTGTTGGCTTTTTCAAAGACCGCTGGGTGACCATCAGCCGCGACCAGGGCGAGACGTGGTCCTATCCGGTTCGCTGCGAAACGCTCACGTACGGCGGGGCCAAAATCTGGGGCCAGCGAACCGATGACGGACGGTATGCGCTGGTTTATAATCCGACGGGCAGCGAGGCACGTCATCCGCTCTGTGTTGCAACAGGCGAGGATGGAATTCATTTTGACAATCTCCTTGTCGTGCATGGGGAAGTGCCGCCCAAGCGGTATTGGGGGCGGGAAAAGCGGCCCGGCCCGCAGTACGTCCGCGGCATCGTCGAAGGCAACGGCAACCCGCCCGGGGATGACCTCTGGGTTGTATATTCGGTCAGCAAAGAAGACATCTGGATTGCCCGCATTCCCATTCCCGTAAAAGGCCAGGTGCAGGGGCCGGTTGCGGATGATTTCAGCCGAATGGAAACCGGCGGATATGTCCCGGACTGGAATATTTATTCGCCGCAATGGTGTCCGGTGGAAATCGCAGAGTTTCCCAGCCGGACGGAAAAAAGCCTGATGCTCAAGGACACAGACCCCTATGATTATGCCAAGGCGGTCCGGGTCTTTCAGAAAAGCCCCCGCCTTTCCATCTCCTTCCGTTTGTATGTCCAGTCTCCGCGGGAGGTGCTGGATATCGAAATCCTTTCAGAAAAAGGGGACCGGCTGATCCCGCTGCGAATCGATACGCAGCGGAACGGCCTTCTTTTCAATCCGCAATCCGGAGAATACCGTTCTTTTGCCAAATTGGTTCAAGGGCAATGGCACACATTCCGGTTTCAAATCGATTCGAAAAACCGCTCTTTCGATTTGTTTTTGGATGAGAAACCTCTTCTGCAAAAAGCCGCGTTCGGAATGCCGGAAGGGACTCCTCATCGCATCGAGTTCCGCACCGGACGGTATCGGCTGACGGACGATGTCCAGAAGTACAAGAGCGGCAGCGAATTCATTCCCGGCTGGGATGAACCGGGGGCGGATGAGCCGGTTGCACCGGCGGTCTTTTATCTCCAGGATTTCCGGGCTGAAGACATCACCGAGTCCGTCCTGAATCCGGACTCCTTTCGCCGCTATGTCGATGCCTTCAATCAAATGGATGAGGAACCGATTGTCAATGCGGTTCCGAATGCTCAGGCATGGGACTGGATAAAGCGGAACATCCCTTTTTTCGAATGTCCCGACAGGGAACTGGAGGAGATTTATTATTTCCGCTGGTGGACCTTTCGCAAGCATATCAAACAGACGCCGAGCGGTTTTGTGCTCACAGAGTTTCTCGACAAGGTCAGCCACAGCGGCCCTTACAACACCATCAGCTGTGCCGTCGGCCATCACATCTATGAAGGCACCTGGCTGCGGGACCAGCAGCTCATCGATGATTACGCCCGCTTTTGGTACACCGGACACAACGGCTCCCTTCAGCCCCATTTTCACAAATACAGCAACTGGGCGACGTGGGCGCTGTATCGGCGGTATTGGGTTCATCGGGACAAGGATTTTCTGATTGGCCTGCTGGATGCATTTGTCGAGGACCTGGAGCGCTGGCGGGCGGAAAAGGGGCTGGAAAACGGTCTGTTCTGGCAGTTTGATGTGCGTGACGGGATGGAGGAATCCATCAGCGGTTCGCGAAAAGAGAAAAACATTCGTCCGCCGCTGAACTGCTATTTGTATGCGAATATGCTGGCGGTTTCGAAGATTGCTCAAATGGCCGGGCGTGATTCGCTGGCCCGTCAGTATGCCGAGCAGGCCGCAAAGCTCAAACATCTGATTCAGGAGCACCTGTGGGACCCGCAGGCGAAATTTTTTAAGGTTCTGCGTCCCGATATGACGCCCGTGGATGTCCGCGAGGCCATCGGCTTTATTCCGTGGTATTTTAATTTGCCGGATGCAGGGTATGAAGAGGCCTGGCGGCAGCTGACGGACCCGGAGGGCTTCTGGGCTCCGATGGGGCTTACCACGGCGGAGCGGCGGCATCCGGCTTTTCGCAGTCACGGCGTCGGCACCTGCGAATGGGACGGGGCCGTCTGGCCCTTTGCGACCAGCCAGACCTTAACGGCTCTGGCCCATCTGCTTCGACAGTATTCGCAGCCGTATGTGAGCCGCGAGGACTTTTTTGATGCCATGCTCACCTACGCGCGCAGCCACCGCCGGGACGCCAAGCCCTATATCGGGGAATATCTCGACGAAAAGACAGGTGCATGGCTGACGCCGGATTCCAATCGAAGCCGTTTTTACAACCATTCGACCTTCTGCGACCTGGTGATTACCGGTCTGGCGGGGCTGGTGCCTTCGGAAGGAGAGGATATTTTGATTGACCCGCTGGTTCCGAAGGAACGCTGGGATTGGTTCTGCCTGGACAATGTGCCGTACCGCGGGCGGAACCTGACGATTCTGTGGGACCGAACGGGCCTGCGGTATGGACGGGGAAAGGGCTTGTCAGTCTATGCGGACGGCTGTAAAATCGCCGCCTCGGAAAATCTGGAACCCCTGACAATTCGGCTGAACTGACGAAAGGCGGAGAATGGAAGGTCCCTTGTCCAAAGATGAACAATATATGCGCATGGCCATTGACCAGGCCTATATCGCCGAGGAAAACGGCGATGTGCCGATCGGCTGTGTGATTGTGTATGAGGACCGTGTGATTGCGCGGGCGTATAATCAGCGGGAGCAGCTCAACGACCCGACGGCTCATGCGGAAATCATTGTATTGACCCAGGCTGCCGAATATATCGGCAACTGGCGGCTGAACGGCTGTACCATTTACGTCACGCTCGAGCCCTGTCCGATGTGTGCCGGCGCTTTGGTGCTGGCCCGTCTGGACCGGCTGGTTTACGGAACGGATGACCCGAAGACCGGTGCCGTCCGCAGTCTGTACAATATTGTTCAGGACCCGCGTCTGAATCACCGCCTCGAAGTGACCGCCGGAATTTTGGCCGACGACTGCCGGGCGCAGCTGCAGGCCTTCTTTCATCGTCGGCGAAGCGAAAACATCGAACGATAAACCTGATTTTTCCGGTTGCATCCTGTCCTTTTTGCCGGTAAGATAGCCGACTGTATGGAGAGGTGTCGGAGTGGCTGATCGAGCAGCCTTGGAAAGGCTGTGTAGGGCTTGTCTCTACCGCGGGTTCGAATCCCGCCCTCTCCGGTTTGCCGGGTGGTTAACATAGGGGAAAAGGGGCTGTGTTCTCGACAGCGGAATTGTCCTTAGTTTTTCCCCGGGCGGGATGAGAACCCGCAGGACGCAGATGCGTCATCAAGCGGGTTCGACACCGAAGGAGCCGCGAAGCGAATCCCGCCCTCTCCGGTTTTGTTTTTTAGAAAGGGGTCTGATTATGTCTTTCCGTTATTTTGTCCTTCTCACTCCATGGCTGATTTTTTCCCTCGGAATGGCCGGCTCTGCTTCTGACCTTTCTGAGAAAAAGGCCGGGCCGGTTTATCGGGATTTGGCTTACGCGGCCGGCGGGCACGAACGGCACAAGCTGGATTTGTATCTGCCCGCCGAAGGAGAGAATTTTCCCCTGATTGTCTATATTCACGGCGGGGCCTTTCTGGCGGGCAGCAAGGAACAGGGGGTTCCGCTGGAGTATGTCAGGGACGGCTATGCCGTTGCGTCTATCAATTATCGACTCAGCCAGCACGCCAAATTTCCGGCTCAGGTTGAAGACTGCAAGGCGGCGGTCCGCTGGCTTCGATGCCATGCAGGGGACTACCGGATTGACCCCAATCATATCGCCGCCTGGGGGCCTTCGGCTGGAGGGTATCTGGCGGCTATGCTGGGGGTAACCGGCGATACGAAAGAGTTCGACAAGGGGGAGCATCTTGAGTTTTCCAGTGCGGTGCAGGCCGTTGTCGATTATTTCGGGCCGACGGATTTCCTGCAGATGGATGATCACCGTCTGCCGGGCGGGATGGTTCACAATTCCCCCGATTCGCCGGCCTCGCTGCTCATCGGAGGGCCGATTCAGGAAAATAAGGACAAAGTTCAAAAAGCCAATCCAATTACCTACGTGTCCTCGAAGGATCCTCCGTTCCTGGTTGTTCACGGCGATCAGGACCCGGTTGTGCCTTATCATCAGAGCATTTTGCTGGATGAGGCCCTTCGTCAGGCGGGGGTGCCGGTGATTTTCTATACCGTCAAAGGGGGCGGACATGGTATGTTTCGCGACCCGAATGTCCCGCGGCTGACCCGGGAATTCCTCGAAAAGCACCTGAAGGGAAAATCCGCCGCCTCTGAGAAGCCGAAATGACAGCCACATTCACAAAATGGAAGTTTTTTTGCATCTGGCTTGCCGGTTTTGAAGGTCTCTTTTTCGGGGGCTGTCAATTGTTTTTGGGCCCTTCTGGTCAGACCGGTTTTGCGGTTGATTCTCTGCGATGCGAGTATCTGACCGACCCGCTGGGAATCGACACCCCCAGACCTCGTCTAAGCTGGGTGATTCACTCGGCGCGGCAGGGGGTGTTCCAGTCCGCTTATCAGATTCTGGTTGCTTCGTCCGAACAAAAGCTGGCGGAGGGTCAAGCAGATATCTGGGACAGCGGAAAAGTTCTTTCCGGCCAGTCTGTGAATGTGGAGTATGCAGGCCCGCTGCTCAAGTCGGCATCTTTTTATTTTTGGAAGGTGAAGGTCTGGGACCGGCAGGGCCGCCGCTGGGCCTGGAGCCGTCCGGCTCGCTGGACGACGGGACTTTTGAATGACCAGGATTGGAAGGCCGAATGGATTCAGGCCTCACAGCCTCAATCCTCTCTTTATCCGTTGCCGATTTTCCGAAAAACCTTTGCCGTAAAAGCCGGCGTTCAAAAGGCCTTTGTCTTTGTGAGCGGACTGGGACATTATGAGCTGTATCTGAACGGCGGCAAGGTCGGCGACCATTTTCTGGCCCCCGCCTGGTCCGTCTATGAAAAGACAGTTTATTACGATACCTTTGATATTACGGATGCCCTTCGGGAGGGGCCGAATACCTTCGGCGTGATGCTGGGAAAGGGGTTTTACAATACAAAGGGAGACCGGCGCATTCATTTTGTCAAGGCCGACCGCCCCCTGAAGCTGATTCTGCAGGCTCGGATTGTTTACAAAGACGGTTCGGAACAGATTGTCTGTACGGATGATTCCTGGAAATGGACATACGGCCCTTATCTTCATAATGCGATTCTCGGCGGCAGCAGCTATGATGCCCGACGGCTTCCGGCCGGCTGGGCGGAACCGGGATTTGATGATTCCCGGTGGTCTTTGGCTGTACGGACTGCAGGTCCGGGCGGACGATTATCCGCTTCCATGTTTTCACCGATGAAGACCGTACGGGTCTTCAAATCAGTCAGGATTGAGGAGCCGGAGCCGGG